>JAJUHG010000054.1 GCA_029267995.1 Micrococcales bacterium | reverse complement strand
GGACGTCGCGGGGCCTGGCGTCCCGCTCGACGACCTCGCGATCCTCGCGTGGAGCGGGCTGCCGTGCTACCCCGAGCGCCCGGACGCCGAGGTCCTTGCCCGGCTCGAGATGCTCGTCGAGGGCTAC
This sequence comes from Micrococcales bacterium, assembly GCA_029267995.1. Taxonomy (GTDB): domain Bacteria; phylum Actinomycetota; class Actinomycetes; order Actinomycetales; family Cellulomonadaceae; genus JAAYZM01. The sequence goes on along the minus strand of JAJUHG010000054.1, from coordinate 13,380 downwards.
GCCGCGGGCCTCGGCGGTCGCGGGGCCGCCCCGAGACGCCCCTCGTGGCTCCGCCGCTTGCTGGGGGACCGCGGCCCGCGCGTCGTGCCCGTGACCACCCGCGAGGTGCTCGAGCACGTCGTGGTCCGCATGACGGCTGCGACGGACCGCATCGCCGCCGCGCAGGACGCGGGCGACGAGGGCATGCTCAACCTGCGCAAGGCGGGCGAGCCGGAGCGCACGCGCACCCAGCTCGCCGAGTTTCGCGACGGGCGGCTGCCCCGCCTGCTCGCCGCGCTCGAGCGCCGGGAGGGTCAGTAGGAGCGCGTGATCATCGCGCGCTTGACCTCTTGGATCGCCTTCGTGACCTCGATGCCGCGTGGGCATGCCTCGGTGCAGTTGAAGACCGTGCGGCAGCGCCACACACCCTCGCGGTCGTTGAGGATCTCGAGGCGCTGCGGGGCGGCGTCGTCGCGCGAGTCGAAGATGAAGCGGTGCGCGTTGACGATCGCCGCGGGCCCGAAGTACTGCCCGTCGGTCCAGAACACGGGGCACGAGGATGTGCACGCGGCGCACAGGATGCACTTGGTCGTGTCGTCGAAGCGCTCGCGCTCCTCGGGCGACTGCAGGCGCTCCTTGGTCGGTGTGCGTCCCTCGGACACGAGGAACGGCATGATCTCGCGGTAGGAGGCGTAGAACGGCTCCATGTCGACGATGAGGTCCTTGACGACCGGCAGGCCCTTGATCGGCTCGATCGTGATGGGCTTGTCGGGGTTGAGGTCCTTGAGCAGCGTCTTGCACGCGAGCCGGTTGCGGCCGTTGATCCGCATCGCGTCCGAGCCGCAGATGCCGTGCGCGCACGAACGGCGGAAGCTCAGCGAGCCGTCGACCTCCCACTTGGCCTTGTGCAGCGCGTCGAGCACGCGGTCGGTGCCGTGCGCCTGGAGCGTGAACTCCTGCCAGTAGGGCTCGGCGCCGTGCGTCTCGGGCGTGAAGCGCCGGATGCGCAGCGTGACGTCGAAGGTCGGGACCTCTGCCACGGGGGCGGTCTCGGTTGCGGTGGCAGTCATCAGTACTTGCGCTCCATCGGCTCGTAGCGGGTCACGACGACGGGCTTGTAGTCCAGGGTGATCTCGTCACCGCGGCGGTAGGCCATCGTGTGGCGCATGAACTTGGCGTCGTCCCGCTCGGGGAAGTCCTCGCGGTAGTGTCCGCCGCGCGACTCCTCACGCGCGAGCGCGCCGGTGACGACGACCTCGGCGAGGTCGATCAGGAAGCCGAGCTCGACGGCCTCGAGCAGGTCGAGGTTGAACTGGCGCGACTTGTCCTGAACGTGCACGTCGGCGTACCGCGCGCGCAGCGAGCGGATGTCGTCGAGGGCTTGCGTGAGCGACTCGGCCGTGCGGAACACCTGGGCGTTGGAGTCCATCGTCTGCTGCAGCTCGGCGCGCAGCTCGGCGACGCGTTCGCCGCCCGAGCGCGAGCGGATGTCCTCGAGCTGGTCGACGACGGCGGCCTCGGGGGCCTCGGGGAGGGGCACGAAGTCCGCGGTCGCGGCGTGCTCGGCCGCCGCGATCCCCGCGCGCTTGCCGAACACGTTGATGTCGAGCAGCGAGTTGGTGCCGAGACGGTTGGCCCCGTGCACCGAGACGCACGCGACCTCGCCCGCAGCGAAGAGACCCTTGACGACGTCGGTGTTGTTGCGCAGCACGCGCGCCTCGACGTCGGTCGGGATGCCGCCCATCGCGTAGTGCGCGGTCGGGTAGACGGGGACCGGCTCGGTGTACGGCTCGACGCCGAGGTAGGTGCGCGCGAACTCGGTGATGTCGGGGAGCTTCGCGTCGATGTGCGCGGGCTCGAGGTGCGTCAGGTCGAGCAGGACGTAGTCCTTGTTGGGCCCGCAGCCGCGGCCCTCGCGCACCTCGTTGGCCATCGCGCGGGCGACCATGTCGCGCGGCGCGAGGTCCTTGATGGTCGGCGCGTAGCGCTCCATGAAGCGCTCGCCCTCGGAGTTGCGCAGGATCGCGCCCTCGCCGCGCGCCGCTTCCGAGAGCAGGATGCCCAGGCCTGCGAGGCCCGTGGGGTGGAACTGGAAGAACTCCATGTCCTCCAGGGGCAGGCCCGCGCGCAGCGCGAGAGCCATGCCGTCGCCCGTGAGGGTGTGGGCGTTCGACGTCGTCTTGAAGATGCGTCCCGCACCGCCAGTCGCGAAGACGACGGACTTGGCCTGGAAGACGTGGATCTCGCCTGTCGCGAGGTCGTACGCGACGACGCCCGCGACCGCGACGTCCTCACCCGCGGGGACGTCACCGTCGCGCAGGTCGGTGTCGAGCAGGATGTCCAGGACGTAGAACTCGTTGTAGAACTCGACGTCCCGCGCGACGCACTGCTGGTAGAGCGTCTGCAGGATCATGTGGCCCGTGCGGTCCGCGGCGTAGCACGCGCGGCGCACGGGAGCCTTGCCGTGCTCGGCGGTGTGACCGCCGAAGCGACGCTGGTCGATCTTGCCCTCGGGCGTGCGGTTGAACGGCAGGCCCATGTGCTCGAGGTCGATGACGGCCTGGATGGCCTCCTTGGCCATGATCTCGGCCGCGTCCTGGTCGACGAGGTAGTCACCGCCCTTGACGGTGTCGAAGGTGTGCCACTCCCAGTTGTCCTCCTCGACGTTCGCGAGGGCCGCGCACATCCCGCCCTGCGCGGCACCCGTGTGGGACCGCGTGGGGAAGAGCTTGGAGATGACGGCGGTGCGCGAACGGGCCGATGACTCGAGCGCGGCACGCATCCCGGCGCCCCCGGCGCCGACGATGACGACGTCGTACTGGTGGATCTGCATGCGGCTCCTTGGCGAGGTCGGTCAGGCGGAGCAGACCGACGGCAACAGCTCGGCGGGCGCGCCGGCCGGGCACGGGTCGAACGTGAAGATGACGAGGGTGCCGAGCACGACCGTGACGGTGAAGGCCGTGGCCAGCAGGGTCTTGAGGACGACGCGCGTCGAGTCGCGCTCGGCATAGTCGTTGATGATCGTGCGCACACCGTTCGCGCCATGGATCATCGCGAGCCACAGCATGAGCAGGTCCCAGATCTGCCAGCGGATGTCTGCCCACTTGCCCGCGACGAACGCGAAGTTGATGCCCGAGATCCCGTCGTCGACCAGGAGGTTGACGATCAGGTGCCCGAGCACGAGCACGACGAGCACGATCCCCGAGATGCGCATGAACAGCCATCCGGCCATCTCGGCGTTGCCGCGCGTCGTGCGGCGGTTCGAGCGCGTGGCCCGCGGGGAGCGGGGCATCTCGATCGTGGTCATCACGCACCCCCGAAGACGTTGCCGAGGTGGCGCGGCAGGAAGCCCGCCATGAGGATCACGGTCACCGCGACGACGATCCACAGCATGACCCGCTGGTGGCGCGGCCCCTTGGACCAGAAGTCGACGAGCACGACGCGGATCCCGTTGAAGGCGTGGAACACGATCGCGGCCACGAGGCCGGCCTCGGCCAGGCCCATGATCGGGTTCTTGTACGCGCCGATCACGGCGTTGTAGGCCTCGGGGGAGACCCGCACGAGCGAGGTGTCGAGGACGTGGACGAGCAGGAAGATGAAGATGAGCATCCCGGTCACGCGGTGGGCGACCCAGGACCACATCCCCTCGCGTCCTCGGTAGAGGGTTCCGGCCGGTGCGGTGGCCACGGCGTTCCTTCCCGCGTCGGCTTGGGCTCCGACGCCACTGTCCTCCACTGTAGTGACACTGAACACCCGCTCACTACGCTTGCGGCGTGAACCGGATCACAGACCTCTTCGCGATCGTGCCCGCGGGCGGTGCGGGGACGCGGCTCTGGCCGCTCTCGCGCGCCGACCGACCCAAGTTCCTGCTCGACCTGCTCGGCACGGGCCGCTCGCTCCTGCAGGCGACGGTGGACCGTCTCGACCCGCTCGTCGCGGGGACGATCGTCGTGACGGGCCAGGTGCACGCCGAGGCGGTCCGCGCCCAGCTGCCGCACCTCGGGGCCGACGACGTGCTCGCCGAACCCTCGCCGCGGGACTCGATGGCGGCGATCGGTCTCGCCGCGGCGGTGCTCGTCGAGCGGCACGGCGACGTGCTCGTGGGCTCGTTCGCCGCGGACCACGTCGTCGCGGGGGACTTCGCGGGCGCGCTCGAGCAGGCCGCGGTCGCGGCGCGCGAGGGGCACGTCGTGACGATCGGCATCACGCCGCGCGGCCCGTCGACCGCGTTCGGGTACATCCACGCGGGCCGCACTCTCGGGCTCGCGGGTGCTCCCGACGCGCGCGCCGCGCGCGGGTTCACCGAGAAGCCCGACCAGGTGACCGCCGCGCGGTACCTCGCGACGGGCGACTACCGCTGGAACGCGGGGATCTTCGTCGCGCGCGCGAGCGTCCTGCTCGACCATCTCGCCCAGCAGCGGCCCGCGCTGCACGACGGCGTGCGCGAGATCGCCCGCGCGTGGGACACCCCTGAGCGCGCCGCGGTGCTCGCGCGCGTGTGGCCCACGCTCGAGCGCATCGCGATCGACCACGCGATCGCCGAGCCCGTCGCGGCCGCGGGCGGGGTCGCCGTCGTCCCGGGTGACTTCGCGTGGGACGACCTCGGGGACTTCGCGGCTCTCGCGGCGCACCTCGCCGACGACGCGGCCTTCCCCACGGGGGACGACGCCTCGCCGCCCTCGCGCGCCGAGGTCGTCGCGGTCGACGCGGCGCACCCGCTCGTGCTCGGGGCGGACCGCCTCGTCGCGGTCGTGGGGGTCGACGGCGTCGTCGTCGTGCAGACCCCCGACGCGTTGCTCGTGACGACTCGCGACCGGGCCCAGCAGGTCAAGGACGTCGTCGACGCGGTCCGGGCACGCGGCCGCGACGACCTCGTGTGAGGCGTAGGGTCGTGGCCGTGCCCCAGTCGCGACGCGAGCCCGACCTCGAGGCCTACGCGGCCCGCATCGGCGCCCTCGTCACCTCGCTCGCCGACGAGCTCGTCGAGATCCGCCGGGACCTGCACGCCCACCCCGAGCTCGCGCGCACCGAGGTGCGCACGACGAGGACCGTCGCCGAGCGGCTCGAGCTCGCGGGCCTCGCCCCGCGCCTGCTGCCCGGCAGCGGGCTCGTGTGCGACATCGGTCCCGGCTCGGCGATCACGGGGCGCCCACGGGTCGCGCTGCGCGCCGACCTCGACGCGCTCCCGCTCGACGACGCGTGCGGGCTGCCGTGGGCCTCGCGCACGCCCGGTGTCGCGCACGCGTGCGGCCACGACGTGCACACCGCCGCGCTGCTCGGTGCGGGCCTCGTGCTCGCCGAGCTCGACGCGCAGGGTCTGCTCACGACGGGCGTGCGCCTGCTCTTCCAGCCGGCCGAGGAGGTCCAGCCGGGCGGCTCGCTCGACGTGATCGCGGCGGGCGGTCTCGAGGGTGTCTCGCGCGTGTTCGCGCTGCACTGCGACCCGCGACTCGAGGTCGGTCACGTCGGGACGCGCGTCGGTCCGATCACCTCGGCCTCGGACGAGGTGCGCGTCATCGTGACCGCGCCCGGCGGGCACACCTCACGACCGCACCTGACCGGCGACGTCGTCTTCGCGCTCGGGCAGGTCATCACGCAGCTGCCCGCGATCCTCGGGCGACGGCTCGACCCGCGCTCGGGTGTCAACCTCACGTGGGGCGCGGTCGAGGCGGGTGGGGCGTACAACGTGATCCCCTCCTCGGGCTCGGTCCAGGGGACGCTGCGCTGCCTCGACGTGGACTCGTGGGAGGCCGCGACCGAGGTGTTCATGTCGGCCGTCGAGCAGGTGCTCGCCCCGTACCAGGTCGAGGTCGAGGTGAGCTACTCACGCGGGGTGCCCCCGGTGGACAACGACGCCGAGGCGGTCGCGGCGCTCGAGTCGGCCGCGCTGGCCGTGCTCGGCCCCGACGCGGTCACCGCGACCGAGCAGTCGCTCGGCGGGGAGGACTTCGCGTGGTACCTCACGCACGTCCCGGGAGCGATGGCGCGGCTCGGGACGCGCAGTCCTGGCGGGCGCGCCTTCGACATCCACCAGGGCGACTTCTCGGTCGACGAGGAGTCGATCGAGCACGGGGCACGCCTGCTCGCGATGACCGCCGTCGTCGCCGGTGCCGTTCCGATTGGGTAACGGAAACGTTCTCGACTACTGCTCGGTAACGAAGCCCGCCCGCGCGCGACTAAGGTGCTTCCGAAGGGACCGGTCACCACGCGGCCCCTCCGAACCTCAGGAGAAGAACGTGAAGACAAAGATGCGCCTTGCGGCCGTCGGCGCCGCCGCCGTGCTGACCCTGGCGGCGTGTGCCACGCCCCCGGACGAGAACCCGCCCGCGGCAGACCCGACCGACTCCGCGACGGAGACCGAGACGAGCGAGCCCGAGGCCCCTGCGGTCGAGGGCTTCAAGCCCTGCATCGTCTCCGACGCCGGTGGCTTCGACGACAAGAGCTTCAACCAGCTCTCGTACGAGGGCCTCGTCAAGGCCGCGAACCAGCTCGGCGTCGAGTGGGGCGAGGTCCAGTCCAACTCCGAGACGGACTTCAAGAACAACCTCGAGTCGCTCGTCGCGACCGACTGCACGCTCATCACCTCGGTCGGCTTCGCCCTCTCGGCCGCGACGGTCGAGTCCGCGCTCGCGAACCCCGACCTCGACTACGTCCTGGTCGACGACGCCGCGGACAACGACTTCGACGGCGAGAAGGACGCGCCGAACATCAAGCCGCTGCTGTACGACACGGCGCAGGCCGCGTTCCTCGCGGGCTACCTCGCGGCGGGCTACTCGGAGACCGGCAAGGTCGGCACCTTCGGCGGCATGCCCTTCCCGACCGTGACGATCTTCATGGACGGCTTCAAGCAGGGCGTCGAGCACTTCAACGAGGTCAAGGGTGCCAAGGTCCAGGTCATCGGCTTCGAGGGCGGCGACCAGGGCTCGTTCACGGGGGGCTTCGAGGCCAACCAGGACGCGCGCAACGTCGCTGACGGCATCATCGACCAGGGGGTCGACGTGATCCTCCCGGTCGGTGGACCGATCTACCAGTCGGCCCTCGACTCGATCACCGACTCGGGCCGCGACGTCGCGCTCATCGGCGTCGACGCCGACTTCTTCGTGACCGACCCGAACACCGCGGACTTCGTCCTGACGTCGATCCTCAAGCAGATGGACGTCTCGGTCTACGACGCCGTCCGTGGCGCAGCCGAGGGGACGTTCGACCCCGAGGCGTACATCGGCACGCTCGAGAACGGTGGCGTGGGCATCGCCCCGCTGCACAACTTCGAGGACAAGGTCGACCCCGAGCTCATGGCCGAGGTGGAGCAGCTCAAGGCTGACATCATCTCCGGTGCCGTGACGGTCACCTCGTACCTCAACCAGTAGGCCGCTACGCTCCCCGGGGAGGACCTTTCTCCCCGGGGAGCGTCGCGTCCCCGCACGACCGCGAAGGAGCGGTGCATGAAGCTCGAGCTGCGTGGCATCACGAAGCGATTCGGCTCGCTCGTGGCCAACGACCAGATCGACCTTGTCGTCAACCCCGGAGAGATCCACTGCCTCCTCGGCGAGAACGGGGCCGGGAAGTCCACGCTCATGAACGTCCTGTACGGCCTGTACGCGGCCGACGAGGGCGAGGTCCTCCTCGACGACGAGGTCGTCCACTTCGACGGGCCGGGCGACGCCATGGAGGCGGGCATCGGCATGGTCCACCAGCACTTCATGCTCGTGCCCGTCTTCACCGTCGCCGAGAACGTCATGCTCGGTCACGAGCCCACGCGCGCAGGCGGTCGCCTCGACCTCGAACAGGCGCGCGCGAAGGTGCGCGAGATCGCCGACCGCTTCGGCTTCCACGTCGACCCCGACGCGATCGTCGAGGACCTGCCCGTGGGTGTCCAGCAGCGCGTCGAGATCATCAAGGCGCTCTCGCGCGACGCCCAGGTCCTCGTGTTCGACGAGCCGACTGCGGTGCTCACGCCGCAGGAGACCGACGAGCTCATGGCGATCATGCGCCAGCTGCGCGACGACGGCGCCGCGATCATCTTCATCACCCACAAGCTCCGCGAGGTGCGTGAGGTCGCCGACCGCATCACCGTGATCCGGCGTGGCAAGGTCGTCGGCGAGGCCGAGCCGACCTCGACCGACGCCGAGCTCGCCTCGCTCATGGTCGGCCGCAGCGTCGAGCTCGTCGTCGCGAAGGGCGAGCCGCAGTTCTCCGACGCGCTGCTCGAGGTCGAGAACCTCGAGATCGTCGACCGCGACGGCCTCGTGCTCGTCGACGACGTGTCCTTCGAGGTGCGCGGCGGGGAGATCCTCGTCGTCGCGGGCGTCCAGGGCAACGGCCAGACCGAGCTCGCGGAGTCGTTGCTCGGGCTCGTCGAGCCCTCGTCCGGGTCGATCCGGCTCGACGGGGTCGAGCTCGTGGGGCGCTCGGTCGACGGCTTCTTGCGCGAGGGGATCGGCTTCGTGCCCGAGGACCGCAGCGTCGACGGGCTCGTGGGGACCTTCACGGTTGCCGAGAACCTCATGCTCGACCGCCTCGACGGGCCGCCGTTCGTCAAGGGCGCCTCGCTCCAGATCGGGGCGCGCGACGAGTTCGCGCGCCGCGCGGTCGAGGAGTTCGACATCCGCACGCAGTCGATCCACGCCCCCGCGGGAAGGCTCTCGGGCGGCAACCAGCAGAAGGTCGTGCTCGCGCGCGAGCTCTCGCGCGAGCTGCGACTGCTCGTCGCGAGCCAGCCCACGCGCGGCGTCGACGTCGGCTCGATCGAGTTCATCCACGAACGGATCGTCGCGACGCGCGACGCGGGCGTCCCCGTGATCGTCGTCGCGACCGAGCTCGACGAGGCCCTCGCCCTCGCCGACCGGATCCTCGTGATGTACCGCGGCCGGATCGTGGGCATCGTCCCGGCCGACACCCCCCGTGACGTCCTCGGCCTCATGATGGCCGGCATCGCCCCCGAGGAAGGGAGCAAGGTCGCATGAGCGCCTCCGACGATCGTCCCGCCGTCCCGGCGGAGTCGCCCTCGGTGGACCCGCCCGGCCAGGGCGCCGCGACCCACACGACGAAGGAGCCCGAGAACCGTTGGTCGACCGCGTTCCGCGAGATCGTCGGCGGCTCGTGGGGCGTCTCGGTCGGCGCGGTCCTGCTCGCGATCCTCGCGGGCTCGATCCTCATCGTCGCGACCGACGAGAATGTCCGCGCCGCCGCGGCGTACTTCTTCGCCCGCCCCGGTGACATGCTCAGCGCGATCGGCTCTGCCGCGGGTGACGCCTACGCGGCGCTGTTCCGCGGGTCGGTCTGGAACTACCGCGCCGACAGCTTCGCCGACGGCATCCGCCCGCTCATGGTCTCGCTCAACTACGCGACACCGCTCATCGGCTCGGGGCTCGGCCTCGCGGTCGGCTTCCGGGCGGGCCTGTTCAACATCGGTGGCCAGGGCCAGATGATCCTCGCGGCGATCGGCGCGGGCTGGATCGGCTTCTCGCTCCAGCTGCCGTGGCCGCTGCACATGCTGCTCGCGATCGTCGTCGGCATGATCACCGGAGCGCTGTGGGCCGCGATCGCGGGCGTGCTCAAGGCGGTGACCGGGGCGCACGAGGTCATCACGACCATCATGCTCAACCACATCGCCTTCTACCTGCTGTTCTTCTTGCTCGCGACGCCCGGCCTGCTTCAGGCGCCCGGCTCGGCGAACCCCAAGACGCCGCCCATGCAGTCCTCGGCCGTCATGCCCAAGATCTTCGGCAGCGGCTACCACCTGCACCTAGGCTTCGTGCTCGCGCTCCTCGCGGTCGCCGCGACCTGGTGGCTCATGGAGCGCTCGAAGCTCGGCTTCACCTTCCGGGCTGTCGGCGAGAACCCACGCGCGGCACGCGTCGCGGGCATCGACGTGGGCCGCACGACCGTGTGGGTCATGGTCGTCTCGGGTGCGCTCGTCGCGCTCGCGGGCGTCACGCAGGTGCTCGGCACCTCGACCACGGGCTTCTCGACCGACGTCGACGCCGGGATGGGCTTCGACGCGATCACGGTCGCGCTGCTCGGTCGCTCGAACCCCGTCGGGGTGCTCGGCGCGGCGATCCTGTTCGGCGCGTTCCGCGCGGGCGGGGCGACGATGCAGGCGGCCGAGGGGATCCCGATCGAGATCGTCACGGTCATCCAGTCGCTCATCGTCCTGTTCATCGCCGCGCCGCCGCTCGTGCGGGCGATCTTCCGCCTGCCCAAGCCCGGCTCGGCCCCGCGCCGCAAGGCGGGCGACCCCGCGAAGGAGGTGGCGGCATGAGCGCCACGGCACCGGTCGTCCGTGACGAGTCGCCGGTCTCGGAGAGCCTGCGGCACGTCACGGTCACGAGCAAGAAGTTCCCGACCGTGTTCACGTTCATGACGGTCGTGCTCGGGCTCATCATGCTCCTCGCCCCGCGCGAGGGGGAGACGAAGTTCCGCTTCGCGGCGGACACCGACTTCTTCGCGATCCCTTCGGTCGCGGTCCCCGCGATGCCGCTCGCGTGGGTGTGCCTCGCGATCCTCGTCGTGCTCACGGTGCTCTCGTGGGTGCTGTTCCTGCAGGAGCGGCGCACACCGTGGGCGCTCGGGGTGCTGTTCGGCCTCGCGTTCCTCGCGGGCTTCCTCGGCTGGGGCGGGGCCGGCTCGGTGAGCGACTTCCCGGTCGTGCGGCTCGTGAGCTCCTCGGTCCTGCTCGCCGTGCCGATCCTGTTCGGCGCGCTCGGCGGGGCGATCGGCGAGCGTGCGGGCGTCATCAACATCGCGATCGAGGGTCAGCTGCTCGGCTCGGCCTTCGTGGCCGCCGTCGTCGGCTCGATCACGAAGAACCCCTGGGCGGGCCTGCTTGCCGCGCTCCTCGCGGGCGCGCTCGTCGCGCTCGTGCTCGGCATCTTCACGATCACCTACCGGGTCAACCAGGTGATCGTCGGTGTCGTGCTCAACGTGCTCGTGCTGGGCCTGACGACGTTCCTGTTCACGCAGGTCCTCGTGCCCAACACGAGCCAGCTCAACCAGACTGTGCGCTTCCCCGCGATCCGCATCCCGGTGCTGTCCGAGATCCCGATCATCGGCCCCGCGCTGTTCCGGCAGTCGATCATCGTGTACCTCATGTACCTCGCGGTGCCGCTCGTGTGGTTCGCGCTGTACCGCACCCGCTGGGGCCTGCGCCTGCGGGCGGTCGGCGAGCACCCGCTCGCGGCAGACACGGTCGGCATCAAGGTCGAGCGGGTGCGTTACCGCGCGGTCCTCGTCGCGGGGGCGATCGTCGGCTTCGGCGGGGCGTACTACACGCTCGTCGCGGTCTCGCAGTTCAACCGCAACATGACCGCGGGCGCGGGCTTCATCGCCCTCGCCGCGGTCATCTTCGGCAAGTGGGACCCTGTGCGGGCCGCGATGGCCGCGCTGCTGTTCGGCTTCGCCTCGGCGCTCGAGGGCGCGATGAGCGTCGTCGGGTCGCCCGTGCCGAGCCAGTTCATGCTCATGCTCCCGTACGTCGTGACGCTGTTCGCCGTGGCCGGCCTCGTCGGCCGCTCGCGGGCGCCCGCGGCCTCGGGTGTCGCCTACGTCAAGGAGTAGACCGTGCAGGTCGACTGGGAGGCCCTGCGCGCCGCGGCGCGCGAGGTCATGCAGCGGGCGTACGTCCCGTACTCGAAGTTCCCCGTGGGGGTCGCGGCGCTCGTCGACGACGGCCGCGTCGTCGTCGGCTGCAACGTCGAGAACGCCTCGTACGGGGTCGGGCTGTGCGCGGAGTGCGGGCTCGTCTCGGCGCTCCACGCGAGCGGGGGCGGCCGGCTCGTCGCGTTCACGTGCGTCGACGGTCACGGCAACACCCTCATGCCGTGCGGCCGGTGCCGCCAGCTGCTCTTCGAGCACGGCGGACCGGACCTCGTGCTCGACACCGTGAGCGGGTTCAAGACGATGGCCGAGGTGCTCCCCGACGCCTTCGGCCCGACCGACCTCGTGGAGAGGGCGCAGCCATGACCGAACCTTTCGATGCCGTCGAGGTCATCGTCACGAAGCGCGACGGGGGCAGGCTCAGCGACGCGCAGATCGACTGGGTGATCGACGCCTACACGCGCGGCGTGGTCGCCGAGGAGCAGATGGCTGCGCTCAACATGGCGATCCTGCTCAACGGCATGGACCGCGCGGAGATCTCCCGGTGGACCGCCGCGATGATCGCGAGCGGGGAGCGCATGGACTTCTCGGCGCTGACGCGCCCGACCGCGGACAAGCACTCGACGGGCGGGGTGGGGGACAAGATCACCCTCCCGCTCGCGCCGCTCGTCGCGGTGTTCGACGTCGCGGTGCCCCAGCTCTCGGGCCGGGGCCTGGGCCACACGGGCGGGACGCTCGACAAGCTCGAGTCGATCGCCGGGTGGCGCGCGGCGCTGAGCAACGCCGAGATGATGCGCCAGCTCGAGGACGTCGGCGCCGTGATCTGCCAGGCCGGCTCGGGCCTCGCGCCTGCGGACCGCAAGCTCTACGCGCTGCGCGACGTCACGGGAACGGTCGAGGCGATCCCGCTCATCGCGAGCTCGATCATGAGCAAGAAGATCGCGGAGGGCACGGGTGCGCTCGTGCTCGACGTCAAGGTCGGCTCGGGCGCGTTCATGAAGGACCTCGACCGCGCCCGCGAGCTCGCCCGCACGATGGTCGACCTCGGCACCGACGCGGGCGTGCGCACGACAGCGCTCATCACCGACATGTCGACCCCGCTCGGCCTCACGGCGGGCAACGCGCTCGAGGTGCGTGAGTCGGTCGAGGTGCTCGCGGGGGGCGGCCCGCCCGACGTCGTCGAGCTCACGGTCGCGCTCGCGCGCGAGATGCTCGCGAGCGCGGGCAAGGACGGCGAGGACGTCGAGGCCGCGCTCGCCGACGGCCGCGCGATGGACGTGTGGCGGCGCATGATCCGCGCTCAGGACGGCGACCCGGACGCCCCGCTCCCGGTCGCGAAGGAGACCGAGCAGGTGCTCGCCCCCGCCGACGGCGTCCTGCTCGAGCTCGACGCGTACGCGGTCGGTGTCGCCGCATGGCGCCTCGGTGCGGGCCGGGCCCGCCGCGAGGATCCCGTCCAGGCGGGTGCGGGGGTCGAGCTGCATGCGAAGCCCGGTGCCCTCGTGCGCGCGGGCGAGGTGCTCATGACGCTGCACACCGACACTCCCGGCAGGTTCGCCCGGGCGCGCGAGGCGCTCGAGGGCGCCGTCGTGATCGGACCGGAGGGCTCGCGCCCGCCCGAGCGGCCGCTCGTGATCGACCGGGTCGCGGGAGACTGACCGTGCCCGACGGGTGGCGCTCGCTCCAGGCGACGACGCTCGTCGGTCTCGCCCGTCGGGCGCTCGCGCGCGGTGAGCCGGGCGCGAGGGCGGGCGGGGGCGCCGTCGTCGGCCCGCCTCCCGCATCCCCCGAGGACGCCGCCTCGGT
>JAJUHG010000053.1 GCA_029267995.1 Micrococcales bacterium | reverse complement strand
CTGCCCGGCACGGTGGCGACGCGCTGCTCGCGGTCTGCGGCGATGTCGTCGTCCCACAAGCCCTCCGAGAGCTTGTCGACGACGTCGAGGAACTCCTCGACGATCGCGTAGCGCTCGTCATGGGCGACCTCGTCGGGCAGGCCGAAGTTGCGGGGCGCGTCGGGCAGGTAGCTCGTGACGATGTTCCAGCCGAAGCGCCCGCCCCTGAGGCGGTCGAGCGTGCTCGCGCGCCGTGCGAAGGCGAACGGCGGCTCGTCCGTGGTCGAGAACGTCGCCGCGAGGCCGAGGTGACGCACGCAGTTCATCTCGAACAGGTTGAAGCCGATCGGACGCGGTTCGCGTGCCATGGGGTCTCCTTCGCTCGGACGTGAGCCGGGACCGTCGCACCGGGGCTCGAGCCGCCCGGAAACCTCGTCCACATCCCGGACGGGACGCTCAGATGGTGGGAGGGGCACCGTTCGGCTTCTCCCGCCGACGACGCCGTGCTAAGGCGCCTTCACCTCGGGGACCCCGGGTGGGGGCCGGTCGTAGACTGCTCTGCGGACCCCGGCGCCCGGCTTGGCGGCGGTGTCGATCCCCCTGCATGAGGACGACGGTCCCCGGCGCGTGGCCGGCCCCTGACCTGTCGCACCCCAGGGAGACTCATGACCGTCCGCCGCGGCCCCGCGCTCGTCGCGCTCGCCCTCGCGCTCGCGGGGTGCGGGCAGGCGAGCAGCGCGAGCGCACCCCCCGACGCGCCTGCACCCTCGGCCACGAGCCCCGCGAGCGAGGCCCCCGTGACCGTGACGAACTGCGGCTTCGAGGTCACGGTCCCCTCGCGACCCGAGCGGATCGTGACGATCAAGTCCTCGACGACCGAGCTCGCCCTCGCGCTCGGGCTCGCCGAGCGCGTCGTCGCCGCGGCATTCCTCGACGGACCGATCGACGACTCGCTCGCCGCCCACGCGCACGACCTGACGATCCTCACCGACGGCCTGCCGAGCGCCGAGGCCGTCCTCGAGCTCGACCCCGACCTCGTGTACGCGGGCTGGGAGTCCAACCTCACGGCCGAGGGTGCGGGCGACCGCGCGACGCTCGCGAGCCTCGGGATCGCGAGCTACGTCCCGCCCGCAGCGTGCCGCGAGAACGCCCCACCCCCCGTCATGAGCTTCGAGCTGCTCTTCGAGCAGATCCTCGAGACCGGCCACGTGCTCGGTGCCCCGCAGGCCGCCGAGGCGCTCGTCGCCGAGCAGCGCGCACGGCTCGAGGCCCTCGTCCCGGACGAGCGCGGGCTGAGCGCCCTGTGGTACTCCTCGGGCACCCAGACGCCCTACGTCGGGGCGGGCACGGGCGTGCCGCAGATGATCCTCGAGGCCGCGGGCCTCGCGAACGTCGCCGACGACGTCGCCGACTCGTGGGCCTCGATCTCGTGGGAGGAGATCGTCGCGCGCGACCCCGACGTCATCGTGCTCGTCGACTCGGACTGGAACAGCGCCGAGAAGAAGATCGGCGTGCTGCGCGAGCACCCCGCGACGCGCGAGCTCGACGCGGTGCGCGAGAAGCGCTTCCTCGTCGTGCCCTTCGCCGCGAGCGAGGCGGGGGTGCGCAACGTCGCCGCGGTCGAGTCGCTCGTCGCCCAGCTCGCCGAGATCGAGGTCGACCGCGCGTGACGGTGACCGTTGCGCGCGTGCCCCTCGCGGGCGCCGTCGTCGGCGCGCTCGTGCTCCTGCTCGCGAGCGTCGTGCTCGCGACCACGCTCGGGCCTGCGGACGTCACGGCGGGCGAGGCGCTCGCGAGCATCGCGCACCACCTGGGCCTCGGGGTCGACCCGCCCGAACGACTCACCGACGCGATCGTGTGGGAGCTGCGCATGCCGCGCACGCTCACCGCGGCCGTCGTCGGGGCGGGGCTCGCGCTCGCGGGCGCCGTCATGCAGTCCCTCACGCGCAACCCGCTCGCCGACCCGTACCTGCTGGGCCTGTCCTCGGGGGCCTCGCTCGGCGCGGTCGCGGTGCTCGTGCTCGGCCTTGCCCTCGCCCTCCCGGTCGCGGCCTTCGCGGGCGCGCTCGCGGCGCTCGTGCTCTCGCTCGCGATCGCCCGCGCCGCAGGGTCCCTCACCCCCACACGCATGGTCCTCGCGGGGCTCGCGGTGTCCCAGGCGTGCGCCGCGGCAACCTCGGTCGTGATCTTCTGGACCGCGACGGGTGACTCCTACCGCGAGATCGTCACGTGGCTGCTCGGCTCGCTCGCCCGCGCCGGCTGGGACGCCTTCGTGCTCGCGCTCGTCGCGCTCGTCGTGGTCGGGACCGCGCTGCTCGGCTCGGCGCGCACGCTCGACGCCTTCGCCTTCGGCGACACCGCGGCCGCCTCGCTCGGGGTGCACGTCGAACGCACACGCTGGGTCCTGCTCGCCGCGGTCGCGCTGCTCACGGGGGCGATGGTCGCCGTCTCGGGTGCGATCGGCTTCGTCGGGCTCGTCCTGCCGCACGCGGTGCGCCTCGTGCTCGGCGCCCCGCACCGGCGTCTGCTGCCCGTCGTCGCGCTCGTCGGGGCGGTGTTCCTCGTGTGGGCCGACACGCTCGCACGCACCGTGTTCGACCCGCGCGAGCTGCCCGTGGGGGTCGTGACCGCGCTCGTCGGGGTGCCCGTGTTCGTCGCCGTGCTGCGCCGGAGGGGATCGTGGGGCTGAGCGCGCGCGAGGTGCGCTGGGAGGCGGGCGGGCGCGCCGTCGTCGACGGGGTGTCCTTCACCGTCGCCGAAGGCTCGGTCACGGGCCTGCTCGGACCCAACGGCGCGGGCAAGTCCTCCCTGCTGCGCCTGCTCGCGGGCGTCGCCTCCCCCGACCACGGCGTCGTGCTCGCGGGGGACGCGGACGTGCACCGTACGGCCCGCCGCGAGCGCGCGCGGTCGATCGCGCTGCTCGAGCAGGAGACCCACCCCTCGGTCCCCCTCACCGTGCTCGACGTCGTGCTCCTCGGACGCATCCCGCACCGCCCGGGGTGGTTGCCGCGGGCGGCCGAGGACGCTGCCGACGACGCGCTCGCGCGCGCGTGCCTCGCGCAGGTCGGGCTCGCCGGCTTCGAGGGCCGGGACTTCGCGACCCTCTCGGGCGGGGAGCGCCAACGTGCCCAGGTCGCGCGGGCCCTCGCGCAGGAGCCTCGCGTGCTGCTCCTCGACGAGCCGACCAACCACCTCGACGTCGCGGCCCAGCTCTCCCTGCTCGCGCTCGTGCGCAGCCTCGGGCTGACGACCGTCGCGGCCCTGCACGACCTCAACCTCGCGGCGAGCTGGTGCGACCACGTCGTCGTCCTCGACGCCGGACGCGTCGTCGCGGACGGCCCCCCGCGCGAGGTGCTCTCCCCCGAGCTCGTCGAGCGGGTCTACGGGGTGCGCGCCCACGTGCTCGACCACCCCTCGACCGGCCGACCGCTCATCGCCTTCGACCCACCTGCCTAGGCTGAGCGCAGCACGCACGCGAGGAAGGCAGCAGTGGAACCGGTCCCCCTGAGCAGAGACGGCAGCGTCCACGTCACCGACGAACGCATCTCGACGATCTCCCACCTCGCCGCCGCGTGCTTCGCGCTCGTGGGCACGGGGCTGCTCGTCGCGCAGGCTGCGACGCAGGGCGACCCGTGGAAGGTCGTGGGCCTTGCGGTCTACGGCGCGGGGATGATCCTGCTGTTCAGCGCGAGCGCGCTGCACCACGGGATCGACGGGTCACCGCGCACCAACCAGGTGCTGCGCACGCTCGACTACGCCGCGGTGTTCACGCTCATCGCGGGGACCGTGACCCCGCTCGTGCTCGTCGTGTTCCGCAACACCTTCGGCTGGACCGTGCTCGGGGCGGTGTGGGTCATCGCGATCGCGGGGATCGTCGTGCGCTCGGTGTTCCCCCAGCTGCCCAAGTACGTCACGAGCACGCTGTACATCGTGCTCGGGTGGATCCCCGTGCTGCTCGTCGCCTCGGGCGTGACGATGCCCTTCGGTGCGTACGCGCTCCTCGCGGCGGGCGGCCTGGCCTACTCGCTCGGCTTCGTCGTCTTCGTCGCCGAGCGGCCCAACCCCGTGCCCGGCAGGTTCGGCTTCCACGAGATCTGGCACCTGCTCGTGGTCCTCGCGGCGCTCCTGCACTACCTGCTCATGTACTGGTTCGTGCTGCCCGCCTGAGCATGCCCGCCGCCCCCGCCCTCCTCCCCCGCGGCGTCGCGGCGGGTGAAGTTGCGCGTGGTGCTGGTGGGGCTCGTGAGAGCCCCATGAGCTCACTCGTGTCGCACGAGCCACCTCACCCGCCGTGACGACCTGGCGCGCCTCAGAACGCTGGCGGTGCCCCCGAGCGCTCGTCCGCGCGGCCGAGGAGGTAGGCCTCCGCGGTGCCGAGCGAGAACAGGTCCGTGCTCGGGTCGCGCTGCAGCGCGCGAGCCCCGGGGCCGTCGTCCTCGGTCACGTAGCGGGCCAGCCCGCGCACGAGGGCGACCGGCCGGCCCGAGGTCTTGCCGCGCACGAGCTCGGACGCGGCCGCGACCTCGTCCGCGATCGCCGGCACGGTCACGGTGAGCTCGCGGCCGTGCGAGTCGACTCCCCCGCGCAGGTCCTCGAGGACCATGAGCCCCGCCGCACCGATCGCCACGTCGACGAGCCCCTCGCGCCAGGGCCGCCCGACCGTGTCGGTCACGACGAGGCCGAGCCGCACGCCGAGCGCACGCTGCAGACCCGCGCGCAGGCGACGGGCCGAGGCATCCGGGTCCTCGGGCAGCAGCAGGACCGTGCCCTCGGGGGTGTTGCTCGAGTCGACCCCCGCGGCGGCCATCACGAGCCCCTGCCGGTTCTCGACGATCCGCAACGTGCCGCGCCGCGCGACGACGCGCACCGTCTCGGCGTCGATCGCCGACTCCCGCGTGCTCGCGGCGACGACGCGCCCCTCGGCCTTCGACACGATCTTCGAGGTCACGACGACGACGTCTCCGTCACGGACCGTGCGCGTCCCGGGTCCCGCGAGGAGCGGTGCGAGCAGCGCGACGAGGTCGTCGCCCGGGTGCACCTCGCCGAGGCCCTCAGGTGCCCAGACCTCGAGCGAGGCGCCGTCGTCGGCGGTGCTCGTCACCGCGTGAGCTGGGGCAGCACGTCGCGCGCGAACACGTCGACCCACTCGCGCTGGTTGCGGCCGACGTTGTGCAGGTAGATGCGGTCGAAGCCGAGGTCCACGAAGCGTTGGATCGAGGCGCGGTGCACGTCGGGGTCCTCCGAGATGACCATGCGTCCGGCGAAGTCCTCGGGCCGCACGAGCCGGGCCATCTGCTCGAGCTCGAAGGGCGAGCGGATGTCGGCCTTGGGGAACTTCATGCCGCCGTTGGGCCACTCGACCATCGCGTTCTCGAGGGCCTCCTCGTACGTCGGTGCCCACGACAGGTGCAGCTGGAGGATCTTGGGCATCGTCGAGGGGTCCTTGCCGGCCTCGCGCGCGCCCTCGTCGAAGCGCGCGAACAGCCCCTCGATCTTCTCGAGCGGGGCACCGACCGTGATGAGCCCGTCGACGTTGCGCCCCGCGCGCTTCGCGGTCACGGGCCCGGCCGTCGCGACGTAGATCTCCGGCGGGGTCTCGGGCATCGTCCACAGGCGCGTCGACTCGAGCTTGAAGAACTGCCCCGAGTGCTTGACGTCTCGGCCCGCGAGCGAGCCCGCGAACAGCTTCTTGATGATCTCGATCGCCTCGAACATGCGGTTGATCCGCTCGGGCGCCTCGGGCCAGTACTGCGCCGTGACGTGCTCGTTGAGCGCCTCGCCCGAGCCCAGACCGAGCCAGTGCCGCCCGGGGTACATGTGCGCGAGCGTCGCGCTCGCCTGCGCGACCATCGCGGGGTGCCAGCGGAACGAGGGGCACGTGACGCCGGGCCCGAGGTCCCCGCGCGTGCGCTCGCCGATCGCGGTCAGCACGTTCCACACGAACGGCGCCTGGCCCTGCTGGGGCACCCACGGCTGGAAGTGGTCGGCGGCCATGACACCGCTGAACCCCTGCTGCTCGGCGTACTCGCTCAGCTCGACGGCCTCGATCGGCCCGAACTGCTCGAGCATCGCCGCGTACCCGACGGTCAGATCACCCACGTGTGCCTCCTTGTCGCCACGCTCGAGCCTACGACGACGTCCGGCGACGCACCGTGGCCCTGCCGCGCTCCTCAGCGCACGGACGCGAGCACCTCGTCGAGGATCGCGAGGCCGCGCTCGACCTCGGCGTCGGTCACGATGCACGGCGGGACCACGTGGATGCGGTTCTCGGCGACGAAGGGCAGGAGCCCGCGCTCGATGCACGCCGCCTTCACGCGCGCCATGTCGGCCGCGCCGAGCGGTTCGCGGGTGTCCCGGTCGGCGACGAGCTCGACCGCCCAGAACACCCCGAGCCCACGCACCTCGCCGACGACGTCTGCATGGTCCTCGGCAAGCCGGCGCAGCCCCGGCCCGAGCGCCTCCTGCCCGACCCGCCGGGCGTTGTCGACGATCCCCTCGTCCTCCATCGCGGTGAGCGCCGCGACGATCGAGGCGGCCGCGAGCGGGTGACCGGAGTAGGTGAGCCCGCCCGGGAACACGCGATCGGTGAAGTGCTCGGCGACCGGCTCGGAGATGATGACCCCGCCCACCGGCACGTAGCCGGAGTTGACGCCCTTCGCGAAGGTGATCAGGTCGGGCCGCACGTCGAAGTGGTCGAGCGCGAGCCACGCCCCCGTGCGCCCGAAGCCGGCCATGACCTCGTCGAGGATCAGCAGGACCCCGTGCCGGTCGCAGATCTCGCGCACCCCGGGCAGGTAGCCGGGAGGTGGGACGAGGACGCCCGCGGTGCCCGGAACCGTCTCGAGCAGGACCGCCGCGACCGTCTGCGGCCCCTCGGCGACGATCACGCGCTCGAGGTGGCGCAGCGCGCGCTCGCACTCCTCCTCGGGGGTCGTCGCGTGGAACTCCGAGCGGAACAGGTAGGGGGTGAAGGCGTGCACGTGGCCGCGCGCGAACTCGTTGGGCATGCGCCGCCAGTCGCCCGTCGCGACGATCGCCGCACCCGTGTTGCCGTGGTAGGAGCGGTAGGACGAGACGACCTTGTCCCGGCCCGTGACGAGCCGGGCCATGCGGATCGCGTTCTCGATCGCGTCGGCACCGCCGTTCGTGAAGAACACCTTCTCGAAGCCCTCGGGCGCGCGCTGGGCGATCAGGTGCGCCGCCTGGCCGCGCGCGAGGTTCGCGTGCCCCGGTGCGACCGTCGCGAGCGTGCGCGCCTGGGCGACGATCCCCTCGACCACCGCGGGGTGCTGGTGCCCGATGTTGGTGTTGACCATCTGGGAGGAGAAGTCGAGCAGGACGCGTCCGGCGTCGTCGTAGAGCTCGCAGCCCTTCCCGCCCACGATCGTGAGCGGGTCGAGCGAGCCCTGCGCGGACCACGAGTGGACCACGTGCGCGCGGTCGAGCTCGAGGGCGCTCGGGCCGCCGGGCGGGACAGGGACCTCGGTTCCGGGCTGCGTCATGGTTCCTCCTCGAGCGCGTCGTCGGGCCCTGGCGCGAGCCTAAGGCGCACGAGGCGGAATGGATGCACCAACGGGGCCGAGGTTCTGGGAGAATCGTCGACCATGAGCGAGAAGAACTTCCCCCCGGCCACGACCCCGACGACGTCCCCGGGCGCCGGCGTCGTACCGGACAAGGTCTCCCTCGACGGCCTCGAGGAGCGCTGGGACGCGGCGTGGAAGGAGCAGGGCACCTTCGCCTTCGACCGCAGCGCGACGCGCGAGGAGGTCTTCTCGATCGACACCCCGCCGCCCACGGTCTCGGGCTCGCTGCACGTCGGGCACGTGTTCTCCTACACGCACACCGACGTCGTCGCGCGCTACCAGCGCATGCGCGGCAAGAAGGTCTTCTACCCGATGGGCTGGGACGACAACGGCCTGCCGACCGAGCGCCGCGTCCAGAACTACTACGGCGTGCGCTGCGACCCGACGCTGCCCTACGACCCGGGCTTCGTGCCCCCGCACGAGGGCACCGACGGCAAGGCCGTCAAGCCCGCCGACCAGGTGCCCGTGAGCCGGCGCAACTTCATCGAGCTGTGCGAGCGCCTGACGGTCGAGGACGAGCGCCAGTTCGAGGCGCTGTGGCGCCACCTCGGGCTGAGCGTCGACTGGTCGCACTCCTACCAGACGATCGACCGGCGCTCGCAGGCCGTCGCGCAGACGGCGTTCCTGCGCAACCTTGCGCGCGGCGAGGCTTACCAGGCCGAGGCGCCCGGGCTGTGGGACGTGACGTTCCAGACGGCGGTCGCGCAGGCCGAGCTCGAGGCCCGTGACTACCCCGGGGCCTTCCACAAGGTCGCCTTCCACCGCACCGACGGCTCGGGCGCTGTCGTGATCGAGACGACCCGCCCCGAGCTCGTCGCGGCGTGCGTCGCGCTCGTCGCCCACCCCGACGACGAGCGGTTCACCGATCTCTTCGGGACGACGGTCACCTCCCCCCTGTACGGCGTCGAGCTGCCCGTGCTCGCGCACCCCGCGGCCGAGCCGGACAAGGGCGCGGGCATCGCGATGTGCTGCACCTTCGGCGACCTGACCGACGTGCAGTGGTGGCGCGAGCTCGACCTGCCGACGCGCTCGATCGTGCGACGGGACGGTCGCATCGTCGCCGAGACCCCCGAGTGGATCACGGGCGAGCAGGCGCGCGAGCGCTTCGCCGAGATCGCGGGCGCGACGACCTTCACCGCGCGCGAGCGGGTCGTCGCGGCGCTGCGCGAGACCGGGGATCTGCTGGGCGAGCCCGAGAAGACGATGCGCAAGGCGAACTTCTACGAGAAGGGCGACAAGCCCCTCGAGATCGTCACCTCGCGCCAGTGGTACATCCGCAACGGTGGCCGGGACGAGACGCTGCGCGAGGGGCTGCTCGCGCGTGGCCGTGAGCTCGCCTTCCACCCGGACTCCATGCGCGTGCGCTACGAGAACTGGGTGGGCGGTCTGCACGGCGACTGGCTCATCTCGCGCCAGCGCTTCTTCGGGGTCCCGATCCCCGTGTGGTACCCGGTCGACGAGCACGGCGAGGTCGACCACGACGCCCCGATCGTCCCCGAGGAGTCGGCCCTCCCGGTCGACCCGACCACCGACGTGCCGCCGGGCTACACCGCCGAGCAGCGCGGCGAACCGGGCGGCTTCGTGGGCGACCCCGACATCATGGACACGTGGGCCACGAGCTCGCTGACCCCCCAGATTGCGGGCGGGTGGCTGTTCGACGAGGACCTCTTCGAGCGCGTCTTCCCGATGGACGTGCGGCCCCAGGGCCAGGACATCATCCGCACGTGGCTGTTCTCGACGGTCGTGCGCTCGCACCTCGAGCACGGCTCGCTGCCGTGGCGGCACGCGGCGATCTCGGGCTGGATCCTCGACCCGGACCGCAAGAAGATGTCGAAGTCCAAGGGCAACGTCGTCACGCCCATGGGGCTGCTCGAGACGCACGGCTCGGACGCGGTGCGCTACTGGGCGGCCTCGGCACGCCTCGGCACGGACGCGGCCTTCGAGGAAGGCCAGATGAAGATCGGCCGTCGCCTCGCGATCAAGATCCTCAACGCCTCGAAGTTCGCGCTGTCGATCACGGGAACCGACGTCGCGCTCGACCACGCTGCGGTCACCGAGCCGCTCGACCGGGCCATGCTCGCGGGCCTCGCCGAGGTCGTCGCGACCGCGACCGAGGCGCTCGAGTCCTACGACCACACGCGCGCCCTCGAGACGACCGAGACGTTCTTCTGGACGTTCTGCGACGACTACCTCGAGCTCGTCAAGGACCGCGCGTACGGACCCGACGGCGACTCGGCGATCGACGTCACGCCCGAGCAGACGGCCTCGGCGCGCGCGGCACTCGTGATCGCGCTCGACACCCTCCTGCGCCTGTTCGCACCCGTCCTGCCGTTCGCGACCGAGGAGGTGTGGTCGTGGTGGCGCACCTCGGTCGCGCCCTCGGTGCACCTCGCGCCGTGGCCCGAGGCCGCTCCCCTGCGCGAGGCGGCGGGCGACGCGGACCCGGCCCAGCTCGACGTCGTCGGCGAGGCCCTCGCGGTCGTGCGCAAGGTCAAGTCCGAGGCGAAGGTCTCGCAGCGCACGCCGCTCGTCGCGGGGACCCTCGCGGTGCCGAGCGCGAGCCTCGCGCATGTCGAGGCTGCGCTCGACGACGTGCGCGCGGCGGGCCGGGCGGCGACGCTCGAGGCCGCGGCGGACGACCACGTCGAGCAGGTCGAGCTGCGCGGCGCCGAGCTCGGCGAGGCGCCGCCCAAGCGCTGAGCGTCCGCCCGAGGTCACGGCGGACGAGCCCTCGAGCGACCGCGGCCACGACCGGTAGACGCACGTCACACGAGGACGCCCCCGGATCACGCCCTGCGTGCCGGGGGCGTCGTCGTACCGTGGGGAGGACCAGCACGAACCCCCGGAGACCGTCATGAGCCGCACCGTCGCCACCACGCCGACCGACGTCGTCGTCGACCCCGGGGCCTCGATCCCGGGCCTCCTCGCCGCACGGATGGCGGCCGACCCCGACGCGCCGATCTTCGAGCGCAAGACGGGCCTCGGCGCGGTGTGGACCCCCGTCGCGGTGCGCACCTTCGACGCCGAGGTCCTCGGCGTCGCGAAGGGCCTCGTCGCGCAGGGCATCGCACCGGGCGACCGGGTCGGGATCATGGGCCGCACGAGCTATGAGTGGACCGTGCTGGACTTCGCGGTCTGGGCTGCGGGCGCGGTGAGCGTGCCGATCTACGAGACGAGCTCGGCCGAGCAGGTGCGCTGGATCGCCTCGGACGCCGGGGTGCGGCTCGTCGTCGTCGAGACCGCGGCGCATGCCGCCGTCGTCGAGCAGGCCCGTGGCGGGCTGCCGGGCCTTGCGAAGGTGTTCGTGATCGACGAGGACGCGCTCGGCGAGCTGACCGCGCTCGGCGAGGACCTGCCCGACGAGGCGGTCCGGGACCGCTCGGCCGCCCTGCGCGCGGACGACCTCGCGACGATCATCTACACCTCGGGCACGACGGGCCGCCCCAAGGGCGCCGAGCTCACGCACGGCAACTTCGTGTTCCTCACGGCCTCGGGCGCCGAGGGCCTCAAGGCGGTCTGCGCGATGCCCCACTCGCGCACGCTGCTGTTCATGCCGCTCGCGCACGTGTTCGCGCGCTTCATCCAGGTGCTGTGCGTGCACACCGGTGCGGTGCTCGGCCACACCGACACCACGAACCTCGTCGCGGACCTCGGTTCCTTCCGCCCGACGTTCATCCTCGCGGTGCCGCGCGTGTTCGAGAAGGTCTACAACTCCGCCGAGCAGAAGGCCGGCTCGGGGACGAGGCTCAAGCTGTTCCGCTGGGCCGCGAAGACCGCGATCGTCTTCTCCCGCGCGCTCGACACACCCGCGGGGCCGGGCCTCGCGCTGCGCCTCCAGCACCGGCTCGCCGACCGGCTCGTGCTGCACAAGCTGCGCGCGGCGCTCGGCGGGTCGGCGGAGTTCGCGGTCTCGGGCGGGGCCCCGCTCGGCGAGCGGCTCTCGCACTTCTACCGTGGCCTGGGACTGCAGGTGCTCGAGGGCTACGGGCTCACCGAGACGACCGCGCCGTCCTCGGTCAACCGTCCCGGGAAGATCAAGGTCGGCACGGTCGGCCCGCCCTTCCCCGGGGTCTCCTTCCGGATCGCCGACGACGGCGAGATCGAGATCTCTGGCCCGCACGTGTTCCGCGGGTACCACAACAACGCCGAGGCGACCCGCGAGTCACTCGTCGACGGCTGGTTCCGCACGGGCGACATCGGCTCGCTCGACGAGGACGGCTACCTCACGATCACGGGCCGCAAGAAGGAGATCATCGTGACCGCGGGCGGCAAGAACGTCGCCCCGACGCTCCTCGAGGACCGGTTGCGCGGGCACCCCCTCGTGAGCCAGGTCGTGGTCGTGGGCGACCAGAAGCCCTTCATCGCGGCGCTCGTGACGCTCGACGTTGAGATGCTGCCCGGGTGGCTCGCGGCGCGCGGCATGGAGCAGCTCACGGTCGAGCAGGCGGCCGAGCACCCCGTCGTGCTCGAGGCGCTCGACAAGGCGGTCGCGCGGGCGAACGAGGCGGTCTCGCGCGCCGAGTCGATCCGCAAGATCCGCGTCCTGACGACGGACTTCACCGAGGCGAACGGCTTCCTGACGCCCTCGCTCAAGGTCAAGCGCGCCAAGGTGCACGCCGAGCTCGCGCACGAGATCGAGGCGCTCTACACCTAGCCACGCGTCTTACATCGCGAGACGGGGCGTCCGTCTGTTGGCGTGACGTGGAGCGGTGCGCGGGCTGCCTCCTGATGTCTTGCCGGGCCGGGAGCGCGCCTTGCGCACCGCCGAGCCGCTCGAGGCGGTCGGTCTCAACATCTCCCCGACCGCCTCCCACGTCGCCTCTCGAGCGGGGAGCGTCAACGGGTCGCGACCGCCCGCGGCCTCGGGGCCCGTGCCGTCCGGCGGCTGATCCCCGCGAGCTCACTCGGGCGAGGTCGCCGCGATCTCCTCGTGGTGGCGGATCACTTCGTCGACGATGAACGCGAGGAACTTCTCCGCGAACTGCGGGTCGAGGCCCGACTCCTCGGCGAGCCGGCGCAGCCGGGCGATCTGGACCGCCTCGCGCGCGGGGTCCGACGGTGGCAGGCCGCGGCGCGCCTTGAGCACGCCGACCTGCTTGGTCGCCTTGAACCGCTCGGCGAGCAGGTGCACGAGCGCGGCGTCGATGTTGTCGATCGAGGAGCGCAGCTCGGCGAGCTCGGGGGGGATCCCGCTCGCGTCGGGGGCCTCGGCGCTCACGCGCTCTTCTCGCGCGGCGTGCGCTTCGCGGGCGCCTGGCGGGGCACGAGCGTCGGGTTGACGTTCTCGAGCACGACCTCGCGCGTCACGAGGACCTTCTCGACGTCGTCACGGCTCGGCACCTCGAACATGACCTTGAGGAGGACCTCCTCGAGGATCGAGCGCAGCGCACGGGCTCCCGTGCCGCGCTCGAGGGCCTTGTCCGCGACGGCCTCGATCGCGTCGTCGGTGAACTCGAGCTCGACGCCGTCGAGCTCGAACATCCGCCGGTACTGCTTGACGAGCGCGTTGCGCGGCTCGGTCAGGATGCGCACGAGGGCGTCCCGGTCGAGCGGGTTGACGACCCCGATGATCGGCAGGCGACCGATGAACTCGGGGATGAGCCCGTACTTGTGCAGGTCCTCGGGGCGCACCTCGGCAAACAGGTCCTCGGGCTCGGCAGCCTCGACGAGCGCCGATCCGAAGCCCACGACGCGCTTGCGTGCCCGCTGGGCGATGATCTCGTCGAGCCCCGCGAAGGCGCCGGCCACGATGAACAGCACGTTCGTCGTGTCGATCTGGATGAACTCCTGGTGCGGGTGCTTGCGACCACCTTGCGGGGGGACGCTCGCGGTCGTGCCCTCGATGATCTTCAGGAGCGCCTGCTGGACGCCCTCGCCCGAGACGTCGCGCGTGATCGAGGGGTTCTCGGCCTTGCGCGCGATCTTGTCGATCTCGTCGATGTAGATGATGCCCGTCTCGGCCTTCTTGACGTCGAAGTCGGCGGCCTGGATGAGCTTGAGCAGGATGTTCTCGACGTCCTCACCGACGTAGCCGGCCTCGGTGAGCGCGGTCGCGTCGGCGATCGCGAACGGCACGTTGAGCATCTTGGCG
>JAJUHG010000052.1 GCA_029267995.1 Micrococcales bacterium | reverse complement strand
CGACGGCGCCCACGTCGAGGGTCAGCACGAGCATCTGGACGACGTCCGCGACGCCGTCGAGCAGACGGTCGCGCACCTCACGCGCGTGCCGCTCGCCGCGGGCGGCCGCGTCGAACACGACCGCGGCGAGCGGCTCAGGGCCGTCGTGCTGGACCTCGCGCGCGAGGCCCGAGCCCGAGGCGTACAGCTCGAGGCAACCGCGCTGCCCGCACGGGCACTCGGCACCCCCGGGCCGCACGGGCAGGTGCCCGACCTCGCCCGCGAGCCCGTGCGCCCCGCGGCGCAGGCGTCCCTCGAGCACGAGCCCGACCGCGACGCCCGTGCCGAGCGCGAGGTAGGCGAGGTCGTCACCCACGTCGAGCAGCGCGGCCGCACCGAGCGCCGAGGCGTTGAGGTCGTTCTCGAGCGCGACGGGTCGGTCCGCGCCGAGCACACCCTCGGTCCGCAGGCGCTCGCCGACCCGCCGCACGAGCGGGAACGGCTCAGCGTCGAGGCCCAGGTTGAACGCGTGCCGCACCGAGCCGCTCGCTGGGTCGACGAGCCCGGGCACCCCGATCCCGACCCCCGCGGGCGCATGGCCCGCGCACAGCGCCGTGACGACCTCGACCGCGCCGCGCACGACCCCCTCGGGGCCCGGGACGGTGCCCGCACGCCGCTCGGCGAGCACCGAGCCGTCGGGCGCGAGCAGCACCCCGTGCATCTTGGTCCCGCCGATGTCCAGGCCCACCCGCACGCTCATCCCTTCACCGCTCCCGAGACGAGCCCCGAGGTCATGCGCCCCTGGACGAACAGGAAGAACACGATCACCGGGACCGCGATGAGCGCCGAGGCCGCCATGACCTCGCCCCAGTCCACGCCCCGGTTCGCGCTCGCGGACAGGAACGAGCGCAGCCACAGCGGGAGGGTCTTGGCCGACTCCGCGGGCAGCGCGACGAGCGCGATCGTGAACTCGTTCCATGCCTGCAGGAAGGCGTAGACCCCCGAGGCCACGAGGCCCGGCGCGAGGAGGGGGAAGGTGATGCGCAGGAACGCCTGGACGCGCGAGAGCCCGTCGACCATCGCGGCCTCCTCGAGCTCGATCGGCACCCCCGCGACGAAGCCGCGCAGCATCCAGATCGTGAACGGCACGATCGCCGCGGTGTAGAGCACCGAGATACCGAGCACCGAGTTGAGCAGCTGGGCGCCCGAGAGCATCTTGTACTGCGCGATGAACAGCCCCTCGGCCGGGAGCATCTGCACGAGCAGGATCGTCAGCACGAACGAGGTACGCCCGCGGAAGCGGAAGCGGCTCACCGCGAGCGCGGCGAGGAACGCAAAGGCGATCACGGCGACCACGGTCACGCCCGTGACGAGCAGGCTCATACGCAACGCCGAGGTGAACGAGGACCCCTCGACCACCGCCGCGTAGTTCGACAGGGTCGGGTTCACGGGCCAGAAGCTCGGGGTTGCCGAGCGCAGCCGCGCGTTCGACATGAGCGAGGAGCTGACCATCCAGTACACCGGGAAGGCCCACGCGGCGGCGCACACGAGAGCGAGCGCGCTGAAGGTCCACCGCGTCAGGGTCCGGCTCTGCCGAGGGCTCATCGGTCGAGCTCCTTGATGAGGGCCCGCACGTAGGGCCAGCTGACGAGCGCGGTGAGCGCGAGGACGAAGATCGACACCGCGGCGGCTCCCGCGAAGTCCTGGCGTCCGATGCCGAGCTCGAAGATGAAGTTGCCGAGCAGGTTCGTGTCGCCCACGGGGGCCCCGCCGTCCTGCAGGAGGCGGATCTGGCCGAACACGCGCAGGTCCCAGATGATCTGCAGGAGCAGCACGATCGCGAGCACGGGGCGGATCATCGGCACCGTGACGTGCCAGAACTGCTGGGTCGCGCTCGCCCCGTCGATGCGGGCCGCCTCGCGCACCTCCTCGGGCACCTGCATGAGGCCTGCGTAGACCGAGAGCGCGACGAAGGGCACCGACATCCAGATGATCACGAGGCTCGCGACGAGGAAGAACGACAAGGGGCTCGCGAGCCAGTGGTGCTCGTGCATCTCGACCACGCCGGCCCGCACGAACAGCCAGTTGACGACGCCCGTGCGCCAGTCGAAGAGCCACTTGAAGACCGTGACGGCCGCGACCATCGGCATGGCCCACGCGAGGAGCATCGCGACCTGCAGCGCGAGGCGGGCCCACCGGCCCGCGGCGCGCATGAGCAGCGCGAGCCCGACCCCGATCGCGACCGTGACGAACGCGTTGAACAGGCAGAACGCGATCGAGCGCAGCACGACGGCCCACAGCGCGTCGGACGTGAAGATCCGCACGTAGTTGTCCAGGCCCACCCACGGC
This sequence comes from Micrococcales bacterium, assembly GCA_029267995.1. Classification (GTDB taxonomy): domain Bacteria; phylum Actinomycetota; class Actinomycetes; order Actinomycetales; family Cellulomonadaceae; genus JAAYZM01. The sequence continues at coordinate 11,435 of JAJUHG010000052.1, read as the reverse complement.
GCGGGCTGGCCGAACTGCTGGGCGAGGCCGAACTCCTTGAAGGAGCTCGTGACCTGCCACCACACGGGGTACCCGAGCCCGATCGCGAGCACGGCCACCGCGGGGGCGAGCAGAAGGTAGGCGACACCCTGGCGACGCGTGGGGCGCCGTCGTCGGCGGGGCGCCGTGGGGGGCGCCGTCGCGCGGGCGAGGGTCGCGGTCATGGCGGACCTCCGGGGCAGGGAAGGTGGGGGCGAGGGCGCCGACGACGGCGCGCCCGCTCGAGCGAGGGAGGTGGTCCGGCGCGAGGGGTTCGGGGGCCCGCCTCGCGCCGGACCGGTCGTCAGGACGTCTGTCCGTTGAGCATCGGCGTGAGGATCGCGTCGTACTCGGCGGCGAGCGCCGTGACGTCACCACCCTCGGCGATCTTCTGGAACAGGTCCTCGTAGACGAGGGCACCCTCGATCGCGGCCCAGCCCGGCGCGGCCGGGGTGAGCTTCGAACCTGCGGCGGTGTCGATCATCGTCCGGGCGAACTTGTCGTCGCCGAGCGCGGAGACGTAGTCGCTGTGGGCCGGGCCGAGGCCGTTCTGGCCGAGCAGCGTCTGGTACTCCTCCGAGAAGATGATCCGCAGGAGGTTCTCGGCGAGCTCGGGGTTCTGCGACTGCGCCGAGATCGCGATGTTCGACCCGCCCGCGAAGACGGGGGCGATCCCGCCGTCGACGCCCGGGAGCGCGAAGATGTCGAACTTCGACTCGTCGGCCATGCCGTCGCGGACCTCGTCGCCCGCGTCGTTCGTGGTGAGGTCACCGATCGACCAGCGGGCCCAGCCCGGGGCCATGATCGTCGCGGCGGGCGGGGCGGCGCCGTCGGTCCCGTCGTTGAGGAACTCCCAGTACGCGACGTCGCGGTCGGTCGCGGGCAGGTTCGAGGCCTTCTGGTAGACCTCCTGCCACGCCTCGAGGCCCGCGATCGTCTTGGGGTCGCTCAGCGTCGAGGTCCACGTCGTGCCTTCGGCCGTCGCGAGCTCACCACCGTGGGCGAACACCCACGAGATGCCGTTGCGCCAGTCCTGGCCGCCCATCGCGAAGCCCGACATGTCGTTCGTGCGGAGCTTCGCGACCGCCTCGGTGAACTCCCCGAGCGTGCCGGGGACCTCGACGCCCGCGGCCGACCAGATGTCGGGGCGGTAGAACATGTAGCGCGAGCCGAAGTAGTACGGCAGGGCGTACTTCTTGCCGTCGACCGTGCCGACCTCGACGAAGGACTGCAGCAGCTTGTCCCCGCCGAGCTCGTCGTAGAGCGGGGACAGGTCGCGGAACGCGCCGACGGTCGTGAACGTCGGCGACTGGGTGTTGCCGATCTCGACGACGTCGGGGGTGTTCGCGGCGTCGGGCAGCGCCGTGGTGAGCGCGGTGACGAGGTCGCCCCACTCCTGCTGCTCGATCACGAGGGTCGAGCCGGGGTTCTGCTCGGCAAAGGTCGTCTTGAGGTACTCGCGCAGCTCGTCGGGGGTGTCCCCGCCCGCGAGCCAGAGCGTGATCTCGGCGCCCTCAGGGGCGGGCGCCTCGGTCTCGGACTGCGTCGGGCTCGCGGCGTCCGTGCCCGAGGGCTCGGGCGTCGACGGCGACGACGAGCAGGCGGCGAGGGCGAGTGTCGCAGCCACGCCGACGGCGGCGAATCGTAGGATCTTCACGTTGGGGTTCCTCCCAGGTATACGGCTCGCCAGGTGCGAGTCCGTTCTCGTAGCCGGGGGTGGAGATTCACTCCGACAGCTGGACGGGCAGCTCGGGGTCGTCACGTGACCCCGAGCTGTCCGGACAGGACGAGGACGGCGGCCCCTTGCAGGGCGACGTCCGGTCCGAGCGCGGCCATCCGGATCTCGAGGCCCGTCGAGGAGACGGGCATCGTGCGCTCCCGGATGGTGTCGAGCGCCGCCTCGGCGAGCGGACCTGCGAGCAGCTCTTGCGGGCCGCACAGCAGGACCTCCTCGAGGTCGAGCGCACTGACGACGGGGGCCAGGACGACGCCGAGCCTCCGTCCGACCGACGCGAGCGCGGCGTCGGAGTCCTGGGGGGCGAGCCCCGCGACGCGGGCCCGCAGGGCGGGTGCGGACAGGATCGTCTCGAGGCACCCGTCACGGCCGCACGCGCAACGCACGGGATCCTCCCCCGCGTGCTCGTCTATCACCGTGACGTGCCCGAGCTCGCCGGCCGCGTGGCCGGGCCCGCGCACGAGCTCGCCGTGCAGCACGAGGCCCGCACCGACACCGTGCCGCACGGTCAGCGCGAGGAGGCCCTGGCCCTCGGCTCCGCCGAGGGTGTACTCGGCGAGCGCGGAGGTGTTCGCGTCGTTCGCGACGTGCGCGGGCAGGTCGAGCTCAGCCTCGAGGCGCGCCGCGAGCGGGACCTCGAACCAGCCCCGGTTGGGGGCCTGCAGCACGACGCCGTGCGAGTCGATCACGCCGGGGGACGCGACGCCCACGCCGATCACGGGCAGCGCGGTCGCGGCGAGCAGCTCGCGGCACAGCGCGAGGAGGGTCGTGATCGTCTCCTCGCCGCGCTGGCCGTGCTGGGGTGCGCTGCGCCGCTCGAGGATCTCGCCCGTGAGGTTGAGCAAGGCCCCGCGCATCTCGAGGTCGTCGGCGACGTCGACCGCGAGGATCGCGAACTCGTCGGTGCGCATCCGCACGAGCGTCGCGGGCTTGCCCACGCGCGTGCTCGTCGCGGTCCCGGCCTCCTCGACGAGCTCGGCCGCCATGAGCTCGGCCACGAGGTCGGAGATCGTGACCCGGGTGAGCCCCGTCGAGCGGGCGAGGTCGGCACGTGAGGACGGGCCAGCGTGGAAGAGGTGCTGGAGGACCATCGCCCGGTTGTGCGCACGGGTGTGCTCGGGCAGGGCCTTCGCGGTCGCGCGGCGCGGGCCGTGCAGCCGGCGCGGCGCGGCGGCTGGTCTCGCAAGACGTGGCGACGATGTCACATTTGTTAGTAGAGCATCCTTACAAATGCGCGTCAACGCTCTTCCGTGAGCGTGATCACATCGTTACCTCGGCCGAGGCCAGGTGCCCCACGCCGACGGAGGTCAGGTGACCCGCGCCGGTCGAGGTCGGTTGACCCGCGCCGGTCGAGGTCAGGTGAGCCGCGCTAGCAACTGCGCCCCGCGGGCGTCGAGCAACCTGCCCCCGAGCACGACCCCCGCAGCAAGCACGAGCACGCCGCCGAGCGCCCCGACCGCGAGAACCACTCCCCCGAGCGACGCGCGCCCCTCGGCAGTGAGCCAGAACAGCACGACCACGGGCGCCGCGAGCACCGCGGTCGCGAGCGTCGCGACGAGCTGGGCCACGAGGCTCGCACCGACCGAGCCCGTCTCGGTCGCGAACGGGCTGTCCCCCGCGCGCGGCGCGGGGTAGGGCAGGAGCACCGAGCTCACCATCGCGACCCCGAGCCCCGCGCCGTACAGCCCGAGCGCAAGCCCGAGCGAGGCCCCGAGCATGTCCCAGCGGCCCGCGAGCCACGCCCCGCCCACCGCGATCGCCACGACCCCCGGGACCGCCCATGCCGAGAGCGCGAGCACGCGCCCCGCACGGTCCGCGACCCCCGGGACACCCGCCGAGACGTGCAGCCAGAACGCCGTGCCGTCGAAGGCCGTGTCGTTGTGCCGCCCCCAGCCGACCGCCCCCGCGACGAGCGGGGCGACGAGCACCGCCCCCGAGACCGAGCTCAGGCCCACGACCGCGAGCAGCACCGCGATGAGCAGCGGCATGAGCAGGGTCGAGGCGAGCGAGGCGAGATAGCGCGGGTCCCCGAGCCAGTACCGCAGCGCCCGGCGCGCGACCGCCCGGGCCAGACGCGCCGTCGTCGTCGGCCCCGGTGCGCCCACCTCCCCGACGAAGGCGTCCGCGCGCCGTCGCGCCGCACCGACCGTGCTCGGCGGGTCCACCATGAGCCGGTCGACCTGCGCGACCCACACGAGCATCCCCGCCCCGACGAAGCCCCACGCGAGCAACAGGTGCCCGAAGGCCCCCGCCCACTCCCCCGCCGCGGCCGCGGCAGGCGCCGCCCACGCCGCCCCGAAGGGCGTGAAGGACAGCGCGGTCGTGAGCCCCGGGAGGCGCTCGAGGGCCCCCTCGAGGCCGAGCGAACCGAGCGAGACCCCCACGGGGACCGCGCACAGCGCGACGAGCCCGCCGAGCACCCCCGCGAGCTCGCGTGCCCGCCGGGTCGAGAGCAGACGCGTCGCGAACGCTGTCACGACGCGCGAGGCCAGCACGCACGTCGCGAACGCCGCGGCACCCGAGGCGAGCGCGAACGCCGTCGTCGGCCCGCCCTCCTCGCGCCACGCGAGCATGCTCGCAAGGCACACGAAGCCCGTGAACAGCGCAGGCACCGAGAGCATCGCGGCGACCGCGAGCGCGGGGGCGAGCCGGCGCGGGTCCGGGCCCAGCACCGCAAACTTGCGGGGCGTGACCGTCTCGTCCGCGCCGAACATCAGCACGGGGATCACGGTCCAGCCCACGAGCAGCACGGTGCCCACGACCACGAGCGCGCTCGAACGCACCTCGAGCGGCTGGAACGCGAGCCACCGAGCCCCACCCACGACGCCCGGGACCATCGACAGCGCCCACAGCGCACCGAGCACGACGAGGATCACTCGCCACACCTCGCGCTGCATCGTGTTCGCAAGGAGGCGCAGCTTGAGCCTCAGGACGGTCGCAACCACGCGAGCCCCGCCTCCGGACCACGAGCACCGAGCAGATCGAAGAAGCGCTCCTCGAGGTCCGCCCCCGCGCGCACCTCGTCGAGCGAGCCCGTCGCGAGCACCCGACCCGCCCCGATCACCGCGACGTGGTCGCACATCCGCTCGACGAGCGCCATGACGTGCGAGGACAGCACGACCGTCCCGCCCTGCGCGACGAACTGCGCGAGGATCCGCCGGATCACCCCGGCCGAGACCGGGTCGACCGCCTCGAAGGGCTCGTCGAGCACGAGCAGGCGCGGGGCGTGCACGAGCGCGCACGCGAGCGTGATCTTCTTCGTCATGCCCGCCGAGAAGTCCGCGACGAGCGTGCGCGCCGCGCCTGCGAGGTCGAGCGCCGCGAGCAGGTCGTCCCGGCGCTGCGCGACGACGTCGGCCGGCAGGCCGCGCAGCAGCCCCGCGTACGAGATGAGCTCTGCCCCCGTGAGCCGGTCGAACACGCGCAGCCCGTCCGGGAGCACCCCGAGCAGCGGCTTCGCGCGAGCAGGCTCGCGCCACAGGTCCACCCCGTAGACCTCGACGAGCCCCGCGTCGGGGGCGAGCAGGCCCGTGGCCATCGACAACGTCGTCGTCTTGCCCGCCCCGTTGGGACCCACGACGCCGAACATCGTGCCCGTCGGGATGTCGAGGTCGAGCCGGTCGACCGCGAGCGTCTCGCCGAAGCGCTTCGTCAGACCCCGCAGGCGCAACGCGACGCTCGCGGATGCGTCTGGCGTCGTCGTCATGGCTGGAGCGTAGTCGCCGACCCCGGACGGACCTCCCAGCGCGCGCCGGGGCCGTGCTCCTAGGCTTGGCCCGGACCGTTCGACCTGAGAGGCACACCGTGACGACCGCACCGATCGACCCCACGACGACGTCCGCCTGGGCTGCCCTCGCCGCCCACCACCGCGAGCTCGCCCCGGACCTGCGCTCGTGGTTCGCGGCGGACCCCGGCCGCGCCGAGCGGCTCACGCTGCGCGCGGGCGAGCTGCACGTCGACCTGTCGAAGCACCTCGTGACCGACGAGACCCTCGCCCTGCTCGTGCGCCTCGCCGAGGAGGTGCGTCTCGCCGAGCGCACGCGCGCGATGTTCGCGGGCGAGCGCATCAACGTCACCGAGGACCGTGCCGTGCTGCACACCGCGCTGCGCCGCCCGCGCGGGGCCGAGCCGCGCCTCGTCGTCGACGGCCAGGACGTCGACGCCGACGTGCACGAGGTGCTCGACAAGGTCTACGCCTTCGCCGAGCAGGTCCGCTCGGGGGCGTGGACCGGCGTCACGGGCGAGCCCGTGCGCACCGTGGTCAACATCGGGATCGGCGGCTCGGACCTCGGACCCGTCATGGCCTACGAGGCGCTCGCGCCGTACCGGGCCGAAGGGCTCGAGGTGCGCTTCGTGTCGAACATCGACCCGACCGACCTCGCCGAGACGGTCGCCGACCTGGACCCTCGCACGACCCTGTTCATCGTCGCCTCGAAGACCTTCACGACCCTCGAGACCCTCACGAACGCCCGCCTCGCCCGCGCGTGGCTGTGGGAGCGGCTCGTCGACCTCGGGGCGATCGAGGACACCGACGCCGCGCGCCAGGGTGCCGTCGCGAAGCACTTCGTCGCAGTCTCGACCGCGCTCGACAAGGTCGCCGAGTTCGGGATCGACCCCGCGAACGCCTTCGGGTTCTGGGACTGGGTCGGGGGGCGGTACTCGGTCGACTCCGCGATCGGCACCTCGCTCGCGATCGCGATCGGCCCCGAGCACTTCGCCGACTTCCTCGCGGGTTTCCACGCGGTCGACGAGCACTTCCGCACGACGCCCTTCGAGCGCAACGTGCCCGTGCTCATGGGCCTGCTCAACATCTGGTACGTCAACTTCTTCGACGCCCACACGCATGCCGTGCTGCCCTACGCCCAGCACCTGCACCGCTTCCCGGCGTACCTGCAGCAGCTCACGATGGAGTCCAACGGCAAGTCCGTGCGCTGGGACGGCTCGCCCGTGACGACGGCCACGGGAGAGGTGTTCTGGGGCGAGCCCGGAACGAACGGGCAGCACGCGTTCTACCAGCTCATCCACCAGGGGACGCGGCTGATCCCGGCGGACTTCATCGCGGTGGCCAACCCCGCGCACCCGCTGCGCGACGGCGAGACGGACGTGCACGAGCTGTTCCTCGCGAACTTCTTCGCCCAGACCAAGGCGCTCGCCTTCGGCAAGACCGCCGAGGAGGTGCGGGCCGAGGGCACCCGTGAGGACCTCGTGAGCGCGCGCGTGTTCGAGGGCAACCGCCCGACCACGTCGATCCTTGCCCCGGCCCTGACGCCCTCGGTGCTCGGGCAGCTCATCGCGCTGTACGAGCACATCACGTTCGTCCAGGGCGTCGTGTGGGGCATCGACTCCTTCGACCAGTGGGGCGTCGAGCTCGGCAAGAAGCTTGCGAACGAGATCACCCCCGCCATCACGGGCGACACGGCGGCACTGGACGCCCAGGACCCCTCGACGCGCCTCCTCATCGAGACCTACCGCACCCTGCGCCCCTCGTCCTGACCCGAGGCCCCACCCCGACCGCACAGGTACCAGCCCGCACACCCGCCCCGGCAAGCACCCCGGTCCCAGCCCGCACACCCCGCTCCGGCCCGCACGCCCACCCGTCCGCACCGCACCACCTCATGTGGAACGAACCACCCCCTGGTGGAACGATCCGGCCTCGAGTGGAACGATCCCGCCGTCTGCGGTCCATTCATGTCCTGGTGTGGAACGAAAGCACCCGGAAACCCCCTCGAGTGGAACGACCATGCGCCATTTCGTTCCACATCGGGGTGGCTGGCCTGCAGGTCAGCGGACCGAGTCGACCCCGCGGTTGGCGAGGGCGTCCGCGCGCTCGTTGCCCTCGTCGCCCGCGTGACCGCGCACCCACACCCAGTGCACGTCGTGGCGGGCCACCTCGGCGTCGAGCTCGCGCCACAGGTCCTCGTTCTTGACCGGCGCCTTGGAGGCGGTGCGCCAGCCGTTGCGCTTCCACCCCGCGATCCACTTCGTGATCCCGTTCATGACGTACTGCGAGTCGACGTGCAGGTGCACCCGGCACGGGGTGTTGAGGGTGCGCAGCGCCTCGATCACCGCACGCAGCTCCATGCGGTTGTTGGTCGTCACTGCCTCGCCGCCGAACAGCTCCTTCTCGTGGCCGTTCGCGCGCAGCAGCGCCCCCCAGCCGCCAGGACCGGGATTGCCCTTGCACGCTCCGTCGGTCCAGATCTCCACCACGGGCTCGTCAGTCACGACGCACACCTTAGAGGCTCGACCCGTACCCGCCCGCACGGCCTACGCTCGTGGCGTGAGTGCTCCCACCGAGACGAGGGTCGACCGCTGGATCTGGGCGGTGCGCCTCGTCAAGACGCGCGCACAGGGCACGGCAGCGTGCCGCGGTGGCCACGTGCGGGTCAACGGGGTGCGCGCGAAGGCCGCGACACCCGTGCGCGTCGGTGACGAGGTGCGCGTGACGACCGAAGCGGGGCAACGGATCGTCGTCGTGCGCGAGGTCCTGCTCAAGCGCGTCGGGGCGCCCGTCGCGGCGAAGGCGATCGAGGACCGCACTCCCCCTCCCCCGCCCAAGGAGGAACGCCCCACGGTCCCCCGCCGCGACCGGGGTGCGGGCCGCCCCACGAAGCGCGAACGCCGCCAGATCGAGCGCTTGCGCGGGTACTGAGCTCAGTCGAGGAACAGCGCGCGCAGACGGCGGGTCGTGAAGACGATGCCGATCGCGATCATGCCGACGAAGTAGCCGACGTGGATGAGCAGCTGCGGACCGAACTGGCCGAGTGTCAACCCGCGCACGAGCTCGACGGCGTGCCACAGCGGCAGCGCCTGGATGAGCCGCTGGATGACCTCGGGGTAGACGTCGAGCGGGAAGAACGTCGCGGAGAACAGGAACATCGGGAGCATCACGAAGTTGATCCAGTCCATCTGCTGGAAGGTCTTCATGTAGCTCGTGACGGCCATGCCGATGCTCGCGAACCCGAAGGCGATGAGCACGACGGCGGGCAGCGAGAGGATCGCGGTCCACGACTGGTTGAGCCCGAGCACCTGCATCACGGTGAGGAAGCCCGTCGCGTACACCAGGCCGCGCAGCAGGGCGTAGCTGATCTCTCCGAGCGCGACGTCGAGCGGCCCCATCGAGGTGTTGAGCACCGCGTCGTAGAGCTTGCCGAAGTGCATCTTGAAGAAGACGTTCCACGTCGAGTCGTAGACGGCCCCGTTCATCGCCGAGACCGCGAGCAGCGCGGGCGCGATGAACGCCGCATAAGGAACCTGCTGCCCGTTCGCGAGCTCGACGTCGCCGATGAAGGTCCCCAGGCCGAGCCCCATCGCGAGCAGGAAGAACACCGGCTCGAAGAAGCCCGAGAGCACGACGATCCAGTTGTTGGTCCGTGCCCCGAGCACCCCGCGCACGACGAGCATGTGGGCGTTGCCCGCGTACAGCGCGCGCACCCGGGCGGGCAGGAGGGCCGACAGCCCACGGCGCCGGGGGACGAGGTCCGCCGACGACGGCGCCTCGGCCGACGACGGCGTCCGGCTCACCTCGGGGCCGCGCTCGTCCTCGGAGACGCGGGGGCTCATCGCAGCCTCCTGGTGAACACCCGACGGGCGAGCAACCATCCGCCGATCGCGAGCGCGAGCAGCGCGAGCACGTGCACCGCGACGAGCCACCCAGGCTTGGGCGCCCCGTAGGACAGCACACGCCCGAGCTCGCTCGCGTGCCACAGCGGTGAGATCCAGCCGATCCAGTGCAGCGCGCTCGGCAGGGTCTCGAGGGGGTAGAACGTGCCCGAGAACAGGAACAGGGGCGTGAACACGAAGCGCTGGACGGCCGCGAACTGGCCCGCGTCGTCCTTGAGCGAGGCGGAGTAGGCGAGCAGCGGGAGCCCGAAGGCGAGCCCGCCGAGCACCCCGACGAGCGGCAGGAGCCAGCTCAGGCCCGTGCTGCCGGTCGCCCCGAAGGCGAGGATGAGCAGGTAGTACAGGATGCCGCCGAAGGCCATCCGGGCGGCGACCGCGAGCACGAGCCCGCTCGCGATCTGCCCCGGCTCGACCGGCGTCGCGTTGATGCCCCAGAACACGCGGCGCCACTTGAAGCCGCTCATGACGGTGTAGGTGAACTCCTCGGTCGCGACCGAGACGGCGGCCGAGGCGAGCAGCGCGGGCGCGACGAACACGACGTACGGCACGGGCCCGCCGGGTCCCTGACCGACCTCGGCGTCGAGCAGGGTCGCGAGCCCGAGGCCGATGCCGAGCAGGTAGGCGAGCGGGGATCCGAGGCCGACCATGACGATCGTCCAGCGGTAGTTGAGCATCGCGCGGAACTGGTGCTCGGCGACGTACAGCGCGCCACGCGCCCCGGCCCGGCGGTCGGGCAGGACCGTGGTCGCGGTCTGGGCGGGGGCGCTCATTCGATGAGGCTCCGTCCGGTCAGGCGCAGGAACACGTCCTCGAGGCTCGAGCGGCGCACGAGGCTCGTCGTGGGGTGCAGGTTCTCGCGCGAGAGATGCTCGAGAACCTCCTCGCCGTTCGCGGTGTACACGAGGATGCGGTCGGGGAGCACCTCGATGCGGTCGCCGACGCCGTCGAGGCGCTCAGCGACCGCGGCGTTGCGGTCCGAGCCGAAGCGCAGCTCGACGACCTCGCGCGAGGAGTAGGTGCGGATGAGCTCGGCGGGCGAGCCCTCGGCCATGATGCGCCCGTGGTCGACGACGACGAGGCGGTCGCACAGCTGCTCGGCCTCGTCCATGTAGTGGGTCGTGACGATGAGCGTCGTGCCCTTCTCCTTGAGCCGGAACAGCCGGTCCCACAGGATGTGGCGGGCCTGCGGGTCGAGGCCCGTGGTCGGCTCGTCGAGCATGAGCACGCGCGGGTCGTTGATGAGGGCCCGCGCGATCGTCAGGCGGCGCTTCATGCCGCCGGACAGGTCGTCGACCTTGGCCTTCGCGCGCTCGGTGAGCTGGGCGAACTCGAGCAGCTCTTCCGCGCGGCGCGCGCACACCGAGCGCGGGATGCCGAAGTAGCGCCCGTAGACGATGAGGTGGTCGCGCACCTTGAGCTCGGCGTCAAGGGTGTCCTCCGGGGGGACGACGCCGAGCTGGGCGCGGATCTGCGGCCCGTGCGTGTCGGGGTCCATGCCGAGCACGCGCAGCTCGCCGCCCGTGCGCGCCGAGACCGCGCCGACCATGCGCATCGTGGTCGACTTGCCGGCGCCGTTCGGGCCGAGCAGGCCGAAGGACTCCCCGGGTGCGACCTCGAAGTCGATCGCGTCGACAGCGGTGAAGTCACCGTACTTCTTGGTCAGGGCGCTCGCATGGACGACAGGTTCAGACACGTCCGCCAACGTTAGCCCCCGGGACCGACACGCGACGACGCAAAATCTCCCGGACGCCGTCGTCGGCCCGAGGTCCGCGCGGCAACAACTGGCAATCGGTTGCCGCCTGGTGCGCGACCCCGGGAGACTCGCCTCCATGAGCGACGCGCCCGCCCTCTCGCCGCACCCCGACCGCCTCCTACCGCCCGACCCCGGGACCCGCGCGGTCGCGCGCGAGCTCTACGAACGGGTGCGCGAGCTGCCGATCGTCTCCACGCACGGCCACGTGCCCCCGAGCATGCTGCTCGACGACGCGCCGTTCGCCGACCCCACGAGCCTGCTCGTGACCCCTGACCACTACGTCACGCGCCTCTTGCATGCCTCGGG
>JAJUHG010000051.1 GCA_029267995.1 Micrococcales bacterium | reverse complement strand
GCCCCGACGGGCAGCGTGCGCTGGTAGGGCGCGAACGGCTTGGACCGCTCCTCGGACACCCCGAGCCCGAAGGTGAACATGCACGTCGAGGCGATCGCGAAGGCCGCGAGCTGCGCGGTCGCGGAGGTCGCCGCGACGGGGTGCTGCGCGACGGCCGCCTGCGGGACGACGAAGAACAGCAGCGCGATCGCGGGGAACGCGAGGTTGCCGATCACCGCGATCGGGGTGCGCAGGATCTCGATGAACTGGAAGCGGAAGTGCACGAGGCTCAGGCGCACGGCCCGGGCGAGCCGCCCCTCCGCGATCGGGGTGAGGGTCGTGGCGGTCATCGGGACTCCTTGGTGAGCGTGATGAAGGCTTCTTCGAGCGACGCGCCGCGCACCTCGAGTCCCGAGAACTCGGTCCCCGAGCGCACGAGCTCGCGCACGAACGCGTCGGAGTCGGCCGCGAGGAATGCCAGACGGTCGCCCTCACGCACCGGATCGGCAGACCCGGTGCGCCGCGCGAGCTCGCGCGCGGCGGCGTCGTCGGGCAGGTGGACGAGGACCTTGCGGCGCGCGACTGCGGCAAGCACGCGGCTCAGGGAGTCGTCGGCGAGGACGCGTCCCTGCCCGACGACGACGACGCGCTCGGCGAGCGCCTCGATCTCCTCGAGGTAGTGCGAGGTCACGACGACGGTCGCGCCCTCGGCGTGGAAGGAGCGCAGCGCGGTCCACAGCTCGTGGCGTGCCTCGACGTCGAGCCCGGTCGTGGGCTCGTCAAGCAGCACGAGCCGCGGTCGCCCGACGAGGGCGAGCGCGACCGCGAGGCGCCGCTTCTGGCCCCCGGACAGCGAGCCGGTCTGACGGCGCACGAGCTCGCTGAGCCCGAAGCGTTCGAGCAGCTCGCCCGCGGGCATCGGGTCGGGGTAGTGGCGTGCGACGAGGTCGACGACCTCGCCCACACGCAGCGGCTCGGGCAGCCCGGTCTCCTGGGGGGTCGTGCCGAGCCGGATGCGCGAGGCGGGGTCACGGGGGTCGCCGCCGAACAGGCGCACCGTGCCGGAGTCGGGCCGGCGCAGGCCGGAGACGAGCGACAGCAGGGTCGTCTTGCCCGCACCGTTGGGCCCGAGCAGGCCGAGGAGCTCGCCGTCGGCGACGCTCAGGGTCACGTCGTCGAGCGCGGTCACGGACCCGAAGGTGCGGGTCACGGAGCGCACGTCGACGACGGCGGCCCGCGGCTCGGTCCGCGCGTGGGCGGGGGCGGTCGTGGTCGAGGTCATGAGGATCCTCCGAGGATCTTGGTCACGGCAGCGGCGTACTCCTCGAAGGCGAGGCGGCCGCGGGAGGTCAGGGACAGGTGGGTCACGGGGCTGCGTCCGTGGAAGGACTTGGTGATGTCGACGTAGCCCGCCTCCTCGAGCTTGCGCAGGTGCGTCGAGAGGTTCCCCGCGGTCATGCCGAGGACCTCCTGGAGCTTCGTGAAGGCGATCGCGTCACCGCGGTGGAACTGGGCGAGCGCCGCGACGACGCGCAGCCGCGCCTGGGAGTGGATGACGGGGTCAAGCTCGACGTCGCTCATCACGCCCTCCGGTACTCGCGCACGTGGCTCGCGAGCGCTCCGACGAGCAGCCCGCCGCCGCCCGCGAGCGCCATGACGAGGAACGAGCCGGGCAGCCCGGCGAGGGTCGAGGCGCCCGCGACGACGACGATCCACCCGCCGAGGGCGTAGAGCACGGTCGACTGCCACATGGCCCCGCCCGCGAGGTAGAGGATCCCCACGAGCAGGCACGACAGGGCCGACCAGCCGAGGTTGATGATCTGAGGGCTTGCGCCGGCCTCCATGAGGCCGGTCATCGTGAGGAAGACGCCGACGAAGCTGATCGTCCACGCCCACCCGAACATCGCGCCGCTGCGTCCCGAGGGGCCCACGACCCCGCGCGAGCGCTGGACGGTGTGCACGATCGTCACCGCGACCGCGACCGCGAGCAGCACGTAGTAGATCGCGAAGGACCAGCCCGCGGGGGTGAGCATCGTGGACTCGCGGGCGGTCATGAAGAGCAGGAGGTTGCCGACGAGCCACGCGAGCCCCCACGTCGCGAAGAGCAGGCGGGTGTCGGGCTCGACCGTGTCGCGCACGGCGGCGCGCTGCGCGCTGATGATGCCGAGCGCGGCCTCGACGTCGAGGGTCGCGTCCTCGGCGTCGAGCGGGGTGAGGTCGTCCGGCTCGGGGGCCGACGACGGCGTGTCGGGGCTGTGGGTCATCTCGGCGATCTCCGGTTCCAAAGAGGTTTGCACTACAAAGTAGTTTGCTGACCGCGGGTCGTCAAGGGGTTTCGGGCGGAATCTCCCGTCGCGCGCGACTCGCACGACCCGCGCCCAGGCGCCGTCGTCGTACCGTGGTCCGCGTGACGAGCCAGGACGCGACCGAGCACGCCCCGCCCACGGCCCCCGGGCCGAGCGCGCGCCGCCTCACGGCCGAGGTGTGGATCGTCATCGGGCTCTCGCTCGGCTCCTCGGCCGTCTACGCGATCGTCAACATCATCGAGCGCCTCACGCGCGAGACCGCGCTGCGCGAGCAGGCCACGCAGATCAACCGCCAGCTGCACACCCGCCCGATGTTCGACCTGACCTACCAGCTGCTCGGGATCGGCTTCTCGCTCGTGCCCGTCCTGCTCGCGCTCTACCTGCTGAGCAGCCACGGGCGCTCCGCGCTCGCCCGCCTCGGCCTCGACCGCACCCGCCCGGGCCGCGACCTGCTCGCGGGCCTCGGCCTCGCGGCACTCATCGGGGTGCCCGGGCTCGGGCTGTACGTCGTGGGCCGCGCGCTCGGCATCACGGTCCAGGTCCAGGCCGTGGGCATCGAGCCGCACTGGTGGGCCGTCCCGGTCCTGCTGCTCTCGGCCGCGCGCAGCGCCGTGCTCGAGGAGGTGATCGCGGTCGGGTACCTCACCGAGCGGCTGCGCGACCTGCGCTGGGCCGTGCCAGCGTCGATCGCCGCGAGCGCCCTGCTGCGCGCCTCGTACCACCTGTACCAGGGCATCGGGCCCTTCGTCGGGAACGCCGTCATGGGCGTCGTCTTCGCGTGGTACTACCACCGCACCCGGCGCGTGGGCCCGCTCGTGCTCGCCCACTTCGCGATCGACCTCGTGGCCTTCCTCGGCTACCTCCTGCTCCCGCCCGAGCTGCTCGCCTCGTGGGGCGTGCGTTGAGCGCGCCCCGTCGTCCCGCGCCGCCCACGCCTTAGAATCGCCCCTATGTCCGAGGCCCCCAAGGATCCGGCGGGCACGCTCGGTCCTCACCAGGAGCCTGCGGCGCCCCTCCCGAGCACGTCCGACGACGACGCCTCGAAGGCACCCTCCGCGGCCTCGGGCGCGACACCGCCGCCGCCCGCGACGACCTCGACCCGCGACCGGCTGCGCACGATCCTGTCCCGGCGCACCGAGACCGACGGGCACGGCGTCGTCATCGTCGACTCCCCCGAGACGCGCGTGCACCACCCGAGCGACCTGCTCGTCGTGGTCGCCTCGACCCTGGGCATCGTGCTCGTGCTGCTCCTCGCGATCTACGCGCACGGCACCACGACGGGGGTCTCGGAGGACGTCCAGGGACTGTCGACCGTGCTGCGCCGCGTGCTGTTCGTCCCCGTCGCGGTGCTCGAGGGCCTGCTCACGCTCGTGGTCCCGGTCGCGGTGCTCGTCGAGCTCGCGGTGCGCCGGCTGTGGCGCCAGGTGCTCGAGGTGCTCGTCGCGGGCGCGCTCGGCCTCGTGCTCGGTGCACTGACCCTGTGGCTCATCCGCACGTGGGGCTCGACCGAGCTGATCGGTTCGCTCTCGGTGCGCCGCAACGGCGCGAGCGCGGTCGTCCTGCCGAGCTACGTCGCGGCGATCACCGCGATGCTCACGGTCGCGGGCCCCCGCACGCGCCGACGCACCGTGCGGTGGTCGTGGAACCTGCTGTGGGTCTCGCTCGGCACGGTCGCGATCACGGGCCAGGTCGCCCTGCTCGCCGTCGTCGTCACGCTCCTGCTCGGGCGCGCGGGCGGCGCCGCGGTGCGCTACCTCTCGGGCGTGCGCTCCGAGCGCGCCTACGGCGCGGACCTCGTGCGCGGGGTACGCCAGGCGGGCTTCGCCCCCGTGCGGCTCGTGCGCGTCCAGGACGTCGCGAGCGAGGACGACCTGCTCCCCGAGCCCGAGCCCGGCACGCCCGCCGCGGTCGCGCTCGCCCGCTACGCCGACAACCGCGTCTACGCGATGACCACCGAGACCGGCGAGCGGCTCGACGTCGTCGTGCTCGACGGGGACCGCCAGGTGGTCGGCTCGCTCACCCGGATCTGGCGCTCGCTGCGCCTGCGCGGGATCGAGGGACGCACCGTCGTCTCGCTGCGCCAGGCCGCCGAACGTGCGGCCCTGCTCGCCTACGCGGCCCGCGCCGCAGGGGTGCGCACCCCGCGCCTGCTCGCGATCTCCGAGGCCGAGGACTCGATGCTCCTCGTCCAGGAGCACGTCGCACGCGCCGTCCCGCTGCGCGAGGTCGCACCCGAGGACATCACCGACGAGGTCCTCGCGAGCGTGTGGGAGCAGCTCGGGATAGCGCACGCCGCGGGCATCGCGCACCGCGCCCTGACGAGCGACGTCGTCCTGCTCGACACCTCCCAGCCCGAGCCGAAGGTGTGGCTCACGGGCTGGGAGTACGGCGACGTCGCGTCCTCGGAGCTCGCGCGGCGGATCGACATGACCCAGATGGTCGCCCTGCTCGCGCTGCGGGTCGGAGCCCGCCGGGCGCTGTCCTCCGCGGTCGAGGTGCTCCCGAGCGACGACATCGCCGCGATCGGGCCGCTCCTGCAGACCGTGACCCTGCCCCGCTCGACGCGCGAGGAGCTGCGCGCGCACCGCTCGGTGCTCGCCGAGCTGCGCACCGCACTCGTCGAGCAGCTGCCCGAGGCCGACGTCGAGCCCGAGCGCATCGTGCGCTTCGGGGCGCGCACCGTCATCACGATCTCGCTCCTGCTCGCGGCGGTCGTCGCGATCGTCACCTCGCTCAACATCGAGCAGGTGCGCGCCGCGATCACGACCGCGCAGCCCGTGTGGGCGCTCGTCGCGTTCGCGCTCGGGCTGCTCACGTGGGTCGGGGCCGGCATGACGCTCGTCGCGTTCAGCCCGACCCGCCTGCCCGTGTGGCGCACGATCCTCACGCAGGTCGCCGGGTCCTTCGTCGCGATCGCGGCCCCGGCCGGGGTCGGGCCCGCCGCGCTCAACCTCCAGCTGCTGCGCAAGCGCGGGGTGAACGCGACGCTCGCGGGCGCGACCGTCGCGCTCGTGCAGGTCTCCCAGTTCATCGTCACGGTCCTGATCCTCGTGATGCTCGCGATCGTCACGGGTGACTCCGGGGCGCTGCGCAGCCTGCCCTCGGCGACCGTCCTGTGGGCGCTCGGGGTGCTCGCGGTGCTCGTCGCGGCGCTCCTGCTCATCCCGCCCGTGCGGCACTGGGTCGGGCGGCGCACCCTCCCGCTCGTGCGCCAGACGTGGCCGCGCCTCATCGAGGTCGTGGGCCAGCCGGGCCGGCTCATGCTCGCCCTCGGCGGCAACGTCATCATGACGATGGGCTACGTGCTCGCGTTCGACGCGTGCCTCGCGGCCTTCGGTCAGCGTCGCTCGCTGCTCGACGTCGCGGTGATCTACCTGCTCGCGAACGCGACGGGCGCCGCGGTCCCGACCCCGGGCGGCCTCGGTGCGGTCGAGATCGCGCTCATCACGGGACTGTCGGGTGCCGGGATGGCCGCCGCGATCGCGACGTCGGTGACCGTGCTGTTCCGGGTCCTGACCTACTGGGCGCGCATCCCGATCGGGTGGCTCGCGATGCGCTACCTGCAGAAGGTCGGCGACCTCTAGGCCGCCGGGCCCCCGAGCCGGTGCGCCGCACGACGCTCGCTCACGAGAGCAAGCACGGCAAGCACGACCGCGAGCGCTTCGACGCCCTTCGTGACCCACTCGGCCCACCCCACGAGCTGCGCCGTGACGCCGAGGAAGCCCGTCGCGGCCGAGGCGGCGAACGCCCCGATCGAGCCGAGCCCGAACGCGACGGCCCCCACGAGCGGCCACGGGCTGCGCCACACGAGCACGAGCACCGCGAGGACCACGCCCGCGGCGGACTGGGCGAGGAACGCCGGGCCGAGCGGAGTGAGGTTCTTCGCCCAGTCGAGGTAGAGGACGACGTGCAGCGCCGCGGAGACGAGCACCGCGAGCGCGGTCGCGACCCGCAGCATCACGGCCCCCTACGCCCGCACGACCTGGTCGCCCTCGACCGCGAGGGCGAAGGTCGGCAGGTCCTCGGTCGCGGGGCCCTGGTCGACCTCACCCGTGAGCGTGAAGGTCGAGCCGTGGCACGGGCACGCGAGCCCGTCACCCGAGGGGGCGACCGTGCAGCCCTGGTGCGTGCAGATCGCGCTGATCCCGACGAAGGTGCCCTCCTCGGGCTGGGCGACGATCACGGGCGTCCCGTCGAGCCGCGCCGAGACGGCACCACCCACGGGGACGTCGCTGACCCGGGCGAGCGCCCCCGCGGCGAGCCCTTCGGTCGCGACGGGGGACGCGGCCGGGTTGCCGCCCCCACCGCACGCCGCGAGCGTCGCGGCCGCGCCGAGGGCTCCGAGGCCCGCGAGGACGTCGCGGCGCGACGGGCCGTCGTGGCACGCGCACGCGTGAGGTGCGGGGGCGCCGTCGTCGGCGGTGGTCACGGGGTCGATTCGGGTCGTCGCGTCGGTGCGGGTCGTGGTCACGGTCGTGCTCCCTGCGCTGGTCCGGAACCCCGCGAGCCGCTGCCCGCTCGGGAGGCCTACGTTAAGGATTCAACTTCCACCTGCGCAACGGGGCCCGTGTGATCTGGGCACGCCAACCGTCACGGGCCCGACCGTCACAGGCCCCGGCCCTGGAGCTCGCGCAGCGCGTCGCGGTGGTGCGCCTGCGCCCGCACGAGCGCCTCGTCGTAGCGGCGGGCCCGCTCGACGCGGCGCGCACGACGAGCGCTGCGGGTCGCGGCGAGCAAGTCGAGGCTCTCCTCGCAGCGGTCCTGGAGGCGCACGACGAGCGCGCCGGACCAGCGACCGAGGGACAGGACGGGGAACCGGACCCGCACGGTGCGGGACTCGAGGTAGATCGTGACCATGGTGCTACTCCGTCGACGAGGTCGGAAGATCGGGATGGATGAGCGAGGCGAGGCGCACACGACGCGCCCCCTCGGGTCGCAGCGCGGGATCCGTCGAGCGGCCCTCGAAGGGGTCCGCGAGTCGTTCGAGCTGCTCTTGGATCTGGGCGGCCTCCTCGGCCGTGGCCCAGAACGTCATCTGGTTGAGCGAGGCCGTATCGCGCCATGCGGGCTCGTCCCGCTCGGCGTACTCGCGCAGGTACGTCGTGAACCGCTGGGTCACGTGCGCGAGGAAGTTCGACGCGAGCTCGGTGACCGCCGCGAACGAGCCGGGGACCTCGACGTCGGGCTCGAGCCGCCGGGACTGCGCGACGAGCCGCCACGGCTTCTCACGACCGCGCGGCTCGCCGCGCTCGATGAAGCCGGCCTTCGCAAGGACGCGCAGGTGGAACGAACAGTTGGCGACCGTCTGGCCGAGACGCTCGGCGCACTCCGAGGCGGTGAGCTCTCCGTCCTGGAGCAGCTCGATGAGTGCGAGGCGCACGGGGTGGGCAAGTGCCCGGATGCGCTCGGGGTCGGAGGTGCGGATCCCGGCCTGCGCGGCGTCGTCGTGGGGCGTCATGCCTACGACAGTACATACGCAACAACTGTTGCGCAAGAGTTCTTGCGCAAGAAGTCTTGCGCGTCCTCCGGCTCGGGCTAGAAGCCCTCCGCCCCGGTCGCGAGGTCGGAGAAGTGCGACAGGTGCAGCCGCGAGGAGACCGCGATCGTCTTGGTCGGCCCGTTGCGGTGCTTCGCGACGATGAAGTCCGCCTCGCCCGCACGGGCCCCCTCGGGCTCGTAGAACTCCTCGCGGTGCAGCAGGATCACCATGTCCGCGTCCTGCTCGATCGCACCCGACTCGCGCAGGTCGGACAGCTGGGGCTTCTTGTCGGTGCGCTGCTCGGGACCACGGTTCAGCTGCGAGATCGCGATCACGGGCACCTCGAGCTCCTTCGCGAGCAGCTTGAGCGCGCGGGAGAACTCCGAGACCTCCTGCTGACGCGACTCGACACGCTTGCCCGAGGTCATGAGCTGCAGGTAGTCGATCACGACGATCCGCAGGTCGTGCTGCTGCTTGAGCCGGCGGCACTTCGCGCGGATCTCCATGAGCGACATGTTGGGCGAGTCGTCGATGAACATCGGCGCCGCGGCGATCCGGGCCTGCGTCTTGGCGAGCTTCTGCCAGTCGTTGTTGTCGAGCGTGCCCGAGCGCATGCGCTGGAGCTTGACCTTGGCCTCGGCCGAGAGCACACGCATCGTGATCTCGTTACGGCTCATCTCGAGGGAGAACACCGCCGAGGTCATGTTGTGCTTGATCGAGGCCGCCCGCACGATGTCGATCCCGAGCGTCGACTTGCCCATCGCAGGGCGGGCCGCGATGACGATCATCTGGCCCGGGTGCAACCCGTTGGTGAGCTGGTCGAGCTCGGTGAAGCCCGTGGGCACGCCCACGAGGCCCGCCCCGCGCTTGCCCGCGGCCTCGATCTCGTCGACCGTGCCGTCGATGATCTCCCCGAGCGGGAGGTAGTCCTCGCTCGCGCGACGCTCGGTCACCGCGTAGACCTCGGCCTGCGCGGTGTTGACGATGTCGTCGACGTCGCCGCCGTCGGTCGCGTAGCCGAGCTGCGTGATGCGCGTGCCCGCCTCGACGAGGCGGCGCAGGACCGCGCGCTCGCGCACGATGCGGGCGTAGTAGCCCGCGTTCGCCGCTGTCGGCACCGAGGAGATGAGGTCGTGCAGGTAGGTCGCCCCGCCGATGCGCTGCATCTGGCCGCGCTTGGTGAGCTCGTCGGCGACCGTGATCGCGTCTGCGGGCTCGCCGCGCCCGTACAGGTCGAGGATCGCCTCGTAGATGATCTCGTGCGCGGGCCGGTAGAAGTCCGCGCCGCGCACCTGCTCGACGACGTCCGCGATCGCGTCCTTCGAGATCATCATCCCGCCGAGCACGCTCTGCTCGGCCTCGGTGTCCTGGGGCGGGACCCGGTCGAGACCCGACCCCCGCGCCGACCGCTCGAGATCCTCGATCGTCATGCCATCCGCTCCTCGCTCGCCGACGTGCCCCGTTGTACGACGAGCCACCGACACCGTCCGCAGGACCTGGGCCCGGTCACCGTGCTCGAACCTAGGCCCCCGGGCGCCGTCGACCTAACGCGGCGTGCACAGGGTCCGTCCACAGCCCTGTTCGTGACCGCGGGGACGACTGTGCACAGCTGTGCATGACGGTGTGGACGAAGAACCGGGGGCTTGTGGAAATACCCGCCCCCTCCCGCGCACCTCGTCACGAACAACTCTCTGACCTGCACAGACACACCAAGCGGCGCGCACACCGTGTGGACGGCCCGACGACTTCGCAGTCGTCCACCATCTGGACGTGCATGGTCTTCCACGTGAGACAGTGGGCTGCGTGAGCAACCTCCCGCCCGGCCTCGACCGCCGCATCCTCGCGCTCGCGCTGCCCTCGCTCGGGGCACTCGTCGCCGAGCCTGCGTTCGTCCTGGCCGACTCGGTGATCGTCGGCCGCCTCGGCACCGCACCGCTCGCAGGACTGACCGTCGCCTCGACCCTGCTGATGACCGTCGTCGGGCTGTGCATCTTCCTCGCGTACGCGACGACGGCCAACGTCGCGCGCCTCGTGGGTCGTGGCGAACGCACGCGCGCGCTCGCCGCAGGCGTCGACGGCACGTGGCTCGCGCTCGGTCTCGGCCTCGCGCTCGCCGCCCTCGTGTGGGCGGGCGCACCGTGGATCGCCCACGTGCTCGGCGCGCAGGGGGAGGTGCTCGTGCATGCGACGAGCTACCTGCGCTGGTCCGCCCCCGGCCTGCCCGGGATGCTCGTCGTGCTCGCGGCGACCGGGGCGCTGCGCGGCGTCGAGGACACCCGCACCCCGCTCGCGGTGGCCGCGACCGGCGCTGCCGTCAACGTCGGGCTCAACGTCACGTTCGTCCACGGCCTGCACATGGGGATCGCGGGCTCGGGGCTCGGCACCGCGCTCAGCCAGACCGGGATGGGGCTCGCGCTCGCCCTCGTGCTCGCACGCGGCGCCCGCCAGCACGGGGCGGACCTGCGACCGAGCCCCGCAGGCGTGCTCGCGGGTGCACGCTCGGGAGTGCCGCTGTTCGTGCGCACGCTCTCGCTGCGCCTCGCGATCCTCCTCACGGTCGCGGTCGCGGCCTCGCTCGGTGAGGTCAACCTCGCCGCGCACCAGGTCGTGACCTCGGTGTGGGGCTTCGCGGCGCTCGTTCTCGACGCGCTCGCGATCGCGGCCCAGGTGATCGTCGGGCAGGCCGTCGGGCAGCGCGACCCCGCCCTCGCACGCGGCTTCCTGCGTCGCTCGCTGCGGTGGGGCGTGCTCGCGGGGGTGAGCCTGGGCGCCGTCGTCGGCGCGAGCTCGTGGTGGCTCGCGGCGGCGTTCACGACAGAGCACCCCGTGCGCGTCGCGATCACGACCGGTCTCGTGGTCGCCGCGGTCTTCATGCCGCTCGGCGGCTACGTGTTCCTGCTCGACGGCGTGCTGATCGGCGCGGGGGACGGGCGCTACCTCGCGGTCGTGGGGATGCTCACGCTCGCGATCTACGCCCCTGCGGCGCTCGCCGTCGGGACGTGGGCGCCCGAGGGTCCCGCGGGGCTCGCATGGCTGTGGGTCGCCTTCGCGGGGGCGTTCATGGCGGCGCGCGCCGTCACGACGGGCTGGCGCGTGCGCACCGACGCGTGGATGTCCGCCGCCTGAGGCGCACCGTGGCGCGCACGGGCCGCACGCCCTAGGGTTGGGCCATGACCCTCGACCGCTTCTTCCCGCCCACCTCGGCGGACTTCGACGGCTCGATCGCCCAGTCGCTCCTCGGCTGGGCACCGGCGCTCGTGGTCGCGCTCGCCCTCGCTGCGGGCATCGCGATCGGGTGGGCGCTCGCGCGCCGGTCCGCGCGCCGGTCCGTGCCCCGCGACTGAGCGACCCCACCAACGACGACGGCCCGGCCCCCCTCACGGGGTGCCGGGCCGGCGTGCGTCGTGCCGCTCGAGGCTCACCTCAGGAGGCGACGACCTTGAGGTTGATCTTCGCCGAGACCTCGGGGTGCAGCCGCACGCTCACGGTGTACTCACCGAGCGCCTTGATGGGCTGACCGACCTCGATCTTGCGCTTGTCGACGGCCGGGGCCCCCGCGGCCTTGACGGCCTCGGCGATCTCGGCGGTCGTGACCGCACCGAAGAGACGGCCGGACTCGCCCGAGCGGGCCGTCACGACGACCTCCTTGGCCTCGAGCGCGTCCTTCGCGGCCTTCGCGTCGTCGAGGCTCGCGATCTCGCGGGCCTTGCGGGCCGCGCGGATCGAGGCGACCTGCTTCTCGGCGCCCTTGGTCCAGGGCGTCGCGAGCTTGCGCGGCAGGAGGTAGTTGCGGGCGTACCCGTCCTTGACGTCGACCACGTCGCCCGGCTCGCCGAGACCAGTGACCTCGTGCGTGAGGATCAGCTTTGCCATGTCTGTCGTCCCTTCTCAGCGCGCCGACGACGAGTACGGCAGCAGGGCCATCTCGCGGGCGTTCTTGACGGCGCGAGCGATCGCGCGCTGCTCCTGGACCGTCACACCCGTGACGCGACGGGCACGGATCTTGCCGCGGTCGGAGATGAACTTGCGCAGCAGCGCGGTGTCCTTGTAGTCGATGCGCTCGACCTTGGCCACCTTGAGCGGGTTCTGCTTCTTCTTGGGCTTGCGAACAACGGCCTTGGCCATCGTGGTGCTCCTCTTTCTCGGAGCCCGGGGCGTTGCCGTGCCCCGGGATGTCGTGGACTAGAAGGGGGGCTCGTCAGAAGCCCCGGAAGGACCGGACGTGGCCCACGGGTCGTCGGAGGCGCCGCTCGAGAAGCCGCCGCCCCCGCCCGAGAACCCGCCGCCGCCACCGCCGCCGCCGGAGAACCCGCCACCACCGCCAGAGCGCTGGGTGCGGGTCACCTTCGCGGTCGCGTAGCGCAGCGAGGGTCCGATCTCGTCGACCTGGAGCTCGACCACCGTGCGCTTCTCGCCCTCGCGGGTCTCGTACGAGCGCTGGACGAGCCGACCCTGGACGATCACACGCATGCCCTTGGTGAGGGACTCGGCGACGTTCTCGGCCGCCTCGCGCCAGATCGAGCAGCGCAGGAACAGCGTCTCGCCGTCCTTCCACTCGTTGGCCTGGCGGTCGAAGGTGCGCGGGGTCGAGGCGACGGTGAAGTTCGCGACGGCAGCACCCGCGGGGGTGAAGCGCAGCTCAGGGTCCCCGGTCAGGTTCCCGATCACGGTGATGACGGTCTCGCCGGCCATGCGTTACCTCGCTCGTCTCGTGGGTCCAGGTCAGTCAGGTCAGGTCTGGTCAGTCGTTCTCGATGCGCAGGACCTTGGTGCGCAGCACGGCCTCGTTGAGACCGAGCTGGCGGTCCAGCTCCTGGGCGACGGCGGGCGTCGCGTGGAAGTCCACGACGGCGTAGATGCCCTCGGCGCGCTTGTTGATCTCGTACGCGAGACGGCGGCGGCCCCAGATGTCGACGTTGTCGACCTTGCCGTCGCTCTGGCTCACGACGGACAGGTACTTCTCGAGCGACGGGGCGACGGTCCGCTCCTCGACCTCGGGGTCGAGGATCACCATCAGCTCGTAGTGACGCAGGCTCATACCCACCTCCTTCGGACTAGGCGGCCACGGTCTCTCCGTGGCAGGAGGGTTGTGCGTCTCGCCACGCGGCGCCCGACGGGTGCCGGGGCTCGCGAGGCAAGGTCACAGCGTACCGTGCCGCGCACCGCGCGACCCAATCACCCCTCGTCCGCCTCCTCGGCGTCCCCTTCGCCCTCGTCCTCCTCGTCGTCGGGCGGCTCGGGCGGGGGCGTCGGGCTCGGGTCGGGCGAGGGGGGCGGCGTCGGGCTCGGGTCCGGCGAGGGGGGCGGCGTGGTCGGGTCGGGCCGCGGCTCGGGGCCGAGCGAGACGGTGATCGTCACGGTCGAGCCGGGATCGGCGCGCCGTCCGCCCGCAGGGCTCACCGAGATGACCCGCCCCTTGGCGACCTGCGACGAGTACGCCTCGACGACCGCGACGTCGAAGCCCGCGTTGCGCAGCTGTGCTGTCGCGTCGGCCTGCGTCATGCCCTCGAGGCCGGTCGGGACGCGCGGGCGCTTCTCGCGCTCCTCGTCGTCCTGCTCGTCCTCGTCCTCGTCCTCGGTCTCCTCCTCGGACGGCGAGGTGGAGGGGGACGGGCTCGCGCCGACGGCGGCGCGCGGCGGGAAGTCCGCGATCTCGTAACCCTCGAGCGCGACGCCCATGTAGCTCGTCCACACGTCGGTCGGGACCGTGCCACCGGTGATCTCGGAGTAGCCGCCGAAGGGCGTGATCGACTCGGGGTTGCCGGCCTCGTCGGGCTGGTACATCGCGACCGCGGTCGCGAGCTGGGGCGTGAACCCCACGAACCACGCGGAGAGGTTGTCGGTGCTCGAGCCCGTCTTGCCCGCGACGGGACGGCCGAGCGCCTTGACCTTGGTCGCCGAGCCGGCCTCGACCACCTGGGTCATCGCGTAGGTCGCATCTGCCATGACGTCCGCGGCGAACACGCGCTCACCCGGCTGAGCACCCTGGTACGCGGTCCCGCCCGAGAGGTACTGGGCCTGGCGCACGATGAACCAGTCGTGGTGCATCCCGCCCGCGGCGAAGGTCGCGTACGCCGAGGCCATGTCGATCG
>JAJUHG010000050.1 GCA_029267995.1 Micrococcales bacterium | reverse complement strand
GCGAGGATCTTGCCGCGCTCAAGCGCGTGCCCGGGATCGGGCACAAGGGTGCGCAGCGGATCGTGCTCGAGCTCGGCGACCGTCTTGGGCCCGCCTCGGACGAGACAGGGACCGCCACGCTCGCGGTGCAGGACCGACGCGGGGACGTCGTCGCGGCTCTCGAGGGCCTCGGCTGGGGCACGAAGGTCGCCGAGGACGCGGTCGCGCGTGTGCTCGCCGAGGCGGGCGACGGGCCCGTCGAGGCGCAGGACGTCGCGGGCGTGCTGCGCGCGGCGCTCAGGAGCCTCGGAGGCCCGCGTGGCTGAGCCGCAGGACACCGAGGACGTCACGAGCGAACGGCTCGTCGAGCCGGGTGCTGACGACCTCGAGCGCGCCGCGGAGGCAGCGCTGCGACCGAGGCGGCTCGAGGAGTTCGTCGGGCAGCGCACGGTGCGCGAGCAGCTCTCGCTCGTGCTCGACGCGGCGCGCGGCCGTGGCCGGGCCCCTGACCACGTGCTCCTCGCAGGACCACCGGGCCTGGGCAAGACCACCCTCGCGATGATCATCGCGGCGGAGCTCGGCGCCTCGCTGCGCGTGACCTCGGGTCCGGCGATCCAGCACGCGGGCGACCTCGCCGCGGTGCTGTCCTCGCTCGAGGAGGGCGAGGTGCTGTTCATCGACGAGATCCACCGCCTCGCCCGGCCCGCCGAGGAGCTGCTCTACGTCGCGATGGAGGACTTCCGGGTCGACGTCGTCGTCGGCAAGGGGCCGGGGGCGAGCGCGATCCCGCTCGCCCTCCCGCCGTTCACCGTGGTCGGGGCGACGACCCGTTCGGGCCTGCTGCCCGCACCCCTGCGCGACCGCTTCGGCTTCACGGGTCATCTCGACTTCTACGCCGACGACGAGCTCGAGCGCGTCCTCGTGCGCTCGGCGCGCCTGCTCGAGGTCGAGCTCGCCCCGCGCGCGGCGGCCGAGATCGCGAGCCGCTCGCGTGGTACGCCGCGTATCGCGAACCGCCTCCTGCGCCGCGTGCGCGACTGGGCGCAGGTGCGCGGCACGGGTGCAGCGGACCTCGCCGCCGCACGTGCTGCGCTCGAGGTCTACGAGGTCGACGAGCGAGGGCTCGACCGGCTCGACCGGGCGGTGCTGCGTGCGCTGTGCGAGCGTTTCGGCGGTGGCCCCGTGGGTCTGTCGACGCTCGCCGTGACGGTCGGCGAGGAGCCCGAGACGGTCGAGACGGTTGCCGAGCCGTTCCTCGTGCGTGAGGGACTCATGGGGCGCACCCCGCGGGGTCGGGTGGCGATGCCTGCGGCGTGGCAGCACCTCGGGCTGCAGGCTCCTCAGGCCGGCGGGACACTCTTCGGGTAGGCCGATGCCAAGGCGTACCGCCTGATCCCCTAGACTGCCCCGGAATCCGTTCACCACCCCTGGAGAGTCCCGACGTGGAACCCCTCATCCTGCTGTTCGCCGTCCTGCTCGTCTTCATGTTCTTCTCCTCGCGGAAGGCGCGGCGCCAGCAGATGGAGAAGGTCGAGTTCCAGAACTCTCTCGAGCCCGGCCAGGAGGTCGTCACGGCCTCGGGTCTGGTCGGCACCGTGACGGGCGTCGAGGGGGACATCGTGACCCTCGAGCACGCACCCGGCTCGGTCACGACCTGGGTGCGGGCCGCGATCTCGCGTCCCTACGAGCCGCCCGTCGAGGACGAGGACGTCGAGGAGGACTCGTCCGAGGATCTCGCGAGCCCCGACGACGACGGCCCCGCGACGCCAGGCCTGCTCGACAAGCCCTGACCCCGGCGCACCGCCGCTCCGGATCTCCCGAAGGAAGACAAACCTTGGCAACCCCCACCCGCGGATACCGTCCGCTGCGTGTGCTCGTCTCGATGGGCACCGCGGCGCTCGTCGCGTTCGGCCTGATCTTCGTCGGTGCGACCTGGTCGGACGCGACGTGGGCGCCCAAGCTCGCTCTCGACCTCGAGGGCGGGACGCAGATCATCCTGACCCCGGTCGCGGAGAGCGACGAGGCGGTGACCCCCGAGGTCATCAGCCAGGCGATCGCGATCATCCGCCAGCGTGTCGACGCCTCGGGCGTCTCCGAGACCGAGATCACGAGCCAGGGCGGCGGCAACATCGTCGTCGGTCTGCCCGGCACGCCCGACGAGGCGACGCTCGACCTCGTGCGCACTCCCGCCGTGATGGACTTCCGGCCCGTGCTGCGCATGGATTACGGCGTGCCCGGTGACGAGGAGGCCGGTGTCGAGGGTCTCCCGACGGACGCCGAGCTCGACACCGAGGGGCTTGGGCTGAGCGACTTCGGGTGGATCACGCAAGAGGTCCAGCGCGACTTCAACACGATCGACTGCACCGACCCCACGACGATGCTCGAGCGCGAGCCGGCTCCCTCGGACCGCGCGATGGTCACGTGCGACGCGAACGGTCTGTTCAAGTACATCCTCGGCCCCGTCGAGATCCCCGGGACGCACATCGCGAGCGCGTCCTCGGGCCTCCAGCAGACCCAGTTCGGTGGGACCACGGGCGAGTGGGGGGTGAGCCTGCGCTTCGACGGCGAGGGCACGACGCTCTTCCGCGAGACCACGACCCGCATCCGCCAGCTCGAGTCGCCGCGCAACCAGTTCGCGGTCGTCCTCGACGAGGCCGTCATCACGGCTCCGGCGGTTAACGACATCATCCCCAACGGCGAGGCGTCCATCACGGGCGACTTCACCCGCGTCGAGGCCGCGACTCTCGCCCAGCAGCTCTCCTTCGGTGCGCTCCCGCTGCGCTTCGAGGTGCAGTCCGAGCAGCAGGTCTCCGCGACCCTCGGCTCGGAGCAGCTCCAGCGGGGTCTGCTCGCGGGCGGGCTCGGTCTGCTGCTCGTCGTGATCTACCTGATGTTCCAGTACCGGGCGCTCGCGACGGTCACGGTCGCCTCGCTCGGTGTCGCCGCGGTGTGGACCTACCTCGTGATCACCTTGCTCGCCTGGGCGATCAACTTCCGGCTCTCCCTCCCCGGGATCGCGGGAATCATCGTCGCGATCGGGTTCACGGCCGACTCGTTCATCGTCTACTTCGAACGCATCAAGGACGAGCTGCGCGACGGGCGCCCGCTCGGCACCGCGATCGACCGCGGGTGGCAGCGCGCGAAGCGCACGATCCTCGCGTCCGACGCGGTCAACCTGCTCGCCGCGATCATCCTGTACAACCTCGCGGTCGGTGGCGTCCAGGGCTTCGCGATGACGCTCGGCATCACCACGGTGATCGACATCCTCGTGGTGTTCTGGTTCACCCACCCGGTCATGAAGCTCATCGGGCGCTGGCGCTTCTTCGCCGACGGTCATCCCGCCTCGGGCCTGAGCCCCGCGCGGCTCGGGGCGCCGGGGGCGAGCCGTTACGTCGGCCGCGGGAAGGTTGCGCGGATCGCGGAGGCGAACGGCCAGGACGCCGACGACGACGCTCCCGGGCCCCTCGTGACCCCGTCCGGTGCCCGCCCCGCGACGCCCACCATGACGATCGCGGAACGCCGCGCCGCCGCGAAGGCCGCGGCCGAGCAGACCCAGGAGGACGAGTCCTGATGGCCGTCAACTTCGCCCAGTGGGGCAACGACCTCTACACGGGCCGGCGCAGCTACGACATCGTCGGCAAGCGCCGCGTGTGGCTCGGCCTGTCCGCACTCTTCGTGGTCCTCTCGGTTGTCGTGCTGCTCACGAAGGGACTCACGGGCAGCATCGAGTTCGAGGGGGGCTCGGAGTTCACCGTCACGAACGCGTCGACCACGGCCCAGCAGCCCGCGATCGACGCCGTCAACTCCGTGCTGCCCGCCGAGACGGTCCGCGTCTCGACCGTCGGCGCGAGCGCGGTACGCGTCCAGACCCAGTCGATGACCTCGGAGCAGATCGGCCAGGTGCGGGCCGCGCTCGCCGAGGCCTACGAGGTCGAGGCGGGTGACGTCACGAGCGCCGTGATCGGACCCTCGTGGGGCAAGGACGTGTCGACCAAGGCGCTCCAGGGCGTCGTGGTGTTCATCGTCATCGCGATGCTGTTCATGACGATCTACTTCCGCACGTGGCGCATGGCCGTCGCGGCGATCGGCTCGCTCCTGCAGGACCTCGTCATCACGGTCGGGATCTATGCGCTCGTCGGCTTCGCGGTGAGCCCCGCGACCGTGATCGGCCTCATGACGATCCTCGCGTACGCGATCTACGACGTCGTCGTCGTGTTCGACAAGGTGCGCGAGAACACCCGAGGCGTGCTCGACCAGACGCGCTCGACCTACGCCGAGCGGGCGAACCTCGCGGTCAACCAGACCATGGTGCGCTCGATCAACACCTCGGTCGTCGCAGCGCTCCCGGTCGCGGCGATCCTCTTCGTCGGTGCGTTCCTGCTCGGCGCGGGCACGCTGCGTGACATCTCGCTCGCGCTGTTCATCGGGATCATCGTCTCGGCGATCTCCTCGATCTTCATCGCGACCCCGCTCGAGGTCGCGCTCCAGTCGACCGGCGAGAACGTCAAGGCGCACACCGCGCGTGTGCTCGAGCTGCGGGCCAAGGCCGTCGAGGAGTCTGGCGAGGAGCCCGACGCCGCGCGCATCGCCGCGGCAGGGGTCCACGCGGGCGGGCGGGCCCAGCTGCTCCCCGGTCAGCACCTCGGTCACCGCGCGCAGCCGCGCCGCAAGAAGAAGTGACGATCGACGTCGGTGCCGTCGCGCGGCGCACGGCCCAGCTCATCCGCGACGTCCCGGACCATCCCGAGCCGGGTGTCGTCTTCAAGGACATCACCCCGCTGCTCGCGGACGCGGCGGCCTTCGACGACGTCGTGCGGTTTCTCGCGGGTTGTGCGCAGGGTCCCGTGGACGTCGTCGTCGGGATCGAGGCGCGCGGCTTCATCCTCGGGGCTCCCGTCGCGCTCGCGCTCGGCGCGGGCTTCGTCCCGGTGCGCAAGTCTGGCAAGCTCCCGGGCCCCACGATCGGGCAGACCTATGATCTCGAGTACGGCTCGGCCGAGGTCGAGCTGCACCCCGAGACGATCCCGGACGGCGCACGCGTCCTGGTCGTCGACGACGTGCTCGCGACGGGTGGCACCGCGGCGGCGACCGCGAACCTCGTCGCGCGCGCGGGCGGGACGGTCGTGGGTCTCGCGTTCCTCCTCGAGCTGGAATTCCGTCCCGGCCGGGACACGTTGAACGGGTATCGGGTCGAGTCGCTCGTCGCGGTCCGCTGAGCCTGAGCGCCGTAGACTCGGCCCACACCGTGGGTCGACGAGGGAGGTGAGCCGGCATGAGTGACGACACGCGTGCCGTCGCGCCCGCCCAGGAAGTCACCCCGACCACGGCGGCGCTGACCGCGCGCGGGATGCGTTCGCGCTTCGCGCGGCTCGCCAACCGGGCCCCTGCACCCGACCCGACGCTCGAGCCGCTGCTCGTCGCGATCCGGGCGAACCACCCCCGTGCCGACCTCACTCTCGTCGAGCGCGCCTTCGAGGTCGCCGACCGGGCGCACGAGGGACAGCTGCGCAAGAGCGGCGACCCGTACATCACGCACCCCGTCGCGGTCGCGACGATCCTCGCCGAGCTCGGCATGACGGCCCCGACGCTCGCCGCAGCGCTCCTGCACGACACGGTCGAGGACACCTCCTACTCGCTCGCCCAGCTGACCGAGGAGTTCGGCGAGGAGATCGCGATGCTCGTCGACGGGGTGACCAAGCTCGACAAGGTCACCTACGGCGACGCGGCCCAGGCCGAGACTGTGCGCAAGATGGTCGTCGCGATGGCCCGGGACATCCGGGTGCTCGTCATCAAGCTCGCCGACCGGCTGCACAATGCGCGCACCTGGCGCTTCGTCTCGCAGGAGTCCGCGCAGCGCAAGGCCCGCGAGACGATCGAGATCTACGCCCCGCTCGCGCACCGCCTCGGGATGAACACGATCAAGTGGGAGCTCGAGGACCTGTCCTTCGCGACGCTCTACCCCAAGGTCTACGACGAGATCGTACGCCTCGTGGCCGAGCGCGCCCCGGCCCGCGAGGAGTACCTCGCGGTCGTGCGTGAGCAGGTCGCGGCGGACCTACGCTCGGCGAAGATCAAGGCGGTCGTCACGGGCCGGCCGAAGCACTACTACTCGATCTACCAGAAGATGATCGTGCGCGGCCGCGACTTCGCGGACATCTACGACCTCGTGGGCGTGCGCGTCCTGGTCGACTCGGTGCGTGACTGCTACGCGGCGCTCGGTGCGCTGCACGCGCGGTGGAACCCGGTCCCGGGCCGGTTCAAGGACTACATCGCGATGCCCAAGTTCAACCTCTACCAGTCCTTGCACACGACCGTGATCGGGCCGGGCGGCAAGCCGGTCGAGATCCAGATCCGCTCGCACGAGATGCACCGGCGCGCGGAGTACGGCGTCGCGGCGCACTGGAAGTACAAGGAGAATCCGCGGGCAGCGGTCGCCCCTGAGGACACCGGCGAGATGCCGTGGTTGCGTCAGCTCGTCGACTGGCAGCGCGAGACGGCCGACCCAGGGGAGTTCCTCGACTCGCTGCGCTTTGAGTTCTCGGGCGCGGAGGTCTACGTCTTCACGCCCAAGGGCGACGTCGTCGCCCTGCCCTCGGGCTCGACCCCCGTCGACTTTGCGTACGCGGTGCACACCGAGGTCGGGCACCGCACGATGGGTGCACGCGTCAACGGCCGCCTGACGCCGCTCGACTCGACCCTCGAGAACGGTGACGTCGTCGAGGTGCTCACCTCGAAGTCCGAGACCGCCGGCCCGAGCCGCGACTGGCTGAGCTTCGTCAAGAGCCCCCGGGCGCGCAACAAGATCCGTCAGTGGTTCTCGAAGGAGCGCCGCGAGGAGGCGGTCGAGCACGGCAAGGACGCGATCGCGAAGGCGATGCGCAAGCAGAACCTGCCGATCCAGCGCATGGCCTCGCACGAGTCGCTCCTGGCTGTCGCGACCGAGCTGCGCTATTTGGACGTCTCGGCCCTGTACGCCGCGATCGGCGAGGGGCAGATCTCCGCGGCGGCCGTCGTCGCGCGCCTCGTCGCCTCGCTCGGCGGGGAGTCGGGGGCCGAGGAGGACCTCGCCGAGACGACCCGGCCGGGCCGGGACTCGCGGCGCGTGCGCACGGGCGACCCGGGCGTCATGGTCAAGGGCATCGGCGACGTGTGGGTCAAGCTTGCGAAGTGCTGCACGCCGGTCCCGGGCGACGACATCGTCGGCTTCGTGACGAAGTCGCAGGGTGTGAGCGTGCACCGCTCGGACTGCGTCAACGTCGAGGATCTGCGCACGCACCCTGAGCGACTCGTCGAGGTCGAGTGGACGCAGGGGAGCGCGACGCTGTTCCTCGTGCAGATCCAGGTCGAGGCGCTCGACCGCTCACGGCTGCTCTCGGACGTCACGCGCGTGCTCTCCGACCACCACCTCAACATCCTCTCGGGCTCGGTCTCGACCACGACGGACCGGGTCGCGATCTCGCGCTTCGTCTTCGAGATGGCCGAGCCCGCGCACCTCGCGCAGGTGCTTGCGGCGGTGCGCAAGATCGACGGCGTGTTCGACGCGTATCGCATCACGGGGGCGCGCGACGAGGCCGCGCGTGCTCGCCGCGTGGCGGACTGAGAGCGCACGGCCGGATGAGCGCGCGCCGCGGGGCTGACTGAACGCTCACCGGGTCGAGCCCAAGGTCGCCCCGTGGGCCGGGCGCTGTGACCTCGCTCGCACGCCCCGGCTCGTCGGCCGGGGCGTGCGCACTGGTCTCAGGACTCTGCGGCGGCTTTCTGGATCTGCTCGAGCCACGAGCGGCGCGCCTCGAGCGCGGCCTTCGCCTCGTCGATCTTGCGCGCGTCGCCGTTCGCCTCGGCTTCGGCGAGCTCGGCCTCGAGCCGCGCGATCGCGTCCTCGAGCTGCGCTGCGGCGCCTTCGGCGCGGGCCTTCGTCTCGGGGTTCGTGCGCCGCCACTCGGCCTGCTCAGCGTCCCGGACCGCCTGCTCGACCGCACGCATGCGGCCCTCGACGCGCTGGACGTCGCCGCGCGGGACCTTGCCCGTGGCGTCCCAGCGGTCCTGGAGGACCCGCAGCGTGGCCTTCGCGGCAGCGAGGTCCTTGACCGGCACGAGCTTCTCGGCCTCGGCGAGGATCTGCTCCTTGACCTCGAGGTTCGCGCGGTACTCCTCGTCGATCGCGGCGTTCGCCGCGTCGCGGGCCGAGAAGAAGTGGTCCTGCGCGGCGCGGAAGCGGGCCCACAGCGCGTCGTCGTCCTTGCGGCTCGCACGCCCCGCGGCCTTCCAGCGCGTCATCAGGTCGCGGTAGGCGCCCGTCGTGGGGCCCCAGTCGGTCGAGCCCTTGAGCTGCTCGGCCTCCGCGACGATCTGCTCCTTGAGGCGCTTCGCCTCGGCGTTCCGCGCCTCGAGCTGGGCGAAGAAGTGCCGGCGGTTGCGGTCGAAGGTCGTGCGCGCGGTCGAGAACCGCTTCCACAGCGCGTCCTCGACTTGGCGGTCGATCCGCGGGCCGGCCTGCTGGGCGGCCTTCCAGCGGTCGAGCAGGGCGCGCAGCGCCTCCCCGGACTGCTTCCACTGGGTCTTCTCGGGGTCGCGCGCGGCGATCGCCTCGGCCTCCTCGATGATCGCGGTGCGCGCGACGACGGCTTCCTCCTTCGCGGCCGCGCGGGCGGCCTGGACCGCGGCGCGGCGCTCGGCGGCGATCTCGCGCAGCCCCTCGAGCCGGGCACGCAGCCCCGCGAGGTCACCGACGGCCGAGGGCTCGGCGGTCTCCTCGGCGAGCTTCTCGAGCGTCTGGTCGATCTCCTTGACCGACAGGTCGGTCGCGCTGAGCCGCGCCTCGAAAAGGCTAACCTTGGCGTTGAGGTCGAGGAAGCGGCGCACGTAGAAGCTCAGTGCCTCCTCGGCGCTCGCCTCGGGCATCTGCCCGACGGCGCGCTCGCCGGTCTCCTCCTTGACGTACACCGTGCCGTCGGCGTCGACCCGTCCGAAGGTCGCGGCGCGGGCCGCCTCGGCGGCGTCGTCGGGCGGGGGGATGATCGGGGTCGGCGCCGTCGTCGGTGCCGCTGCTGCGGTCGGCCGGGGGAGCGGCCGCGGGCGGGGAAGCGCAGAAGGCTTGGGGACCGACGCGGGCGTGGGGCGCGGTGCCGGCGCGGGCTTCGCAGCCTCACCCGACGGCGCATCCGACCCGGGCTCGGTGGGAGCCGGCTGCGCCGCGGCAGCGCCCTCGGCGGGGGAGGACCCGTCAGTCGTGGCCGGGTCACCGGACTCGTCGACCTTCTCATCGACCCCAGACTCTGTCTCGGTCGCGGGCTCAGCCGCCTGGGCCTCGGCCGCGGGCTCAGCCGTCTCGTCCGCAGTCGCAGGCTCGGTCGACTCGTCGTCAGCCGCGGGCCCCGTCGACTCGGCCTCAGCCGCAGGCTCAGCGGCCTCAGCGGCGGTCTGGGCCCCCTCGACCTCGGCCGTTGGCTCGGCGCCCTCGACCTCGGCTGCGGCCTCGGTGATCTCTGCCTCCGCCGCGGCGCGCGCGGCCTCGGCGGCCTGCTCCTCGGCGAGGTTCGGCTGGTCGGTTCCTGGCGTCTCGGTCACGGGACCTGCACCCCTTCGATGATGACGACCGACTCCGGGGCGACAGCGTCGTCCCCGTCGTCCTCGTCGGCGATGGCCGGCACGACGTCAGGACCCGACGTCGAGCGACCGGACACGGTGATCCCGCCCGTGGAGACGGACGGGATCGAGAGCTCCTCGGGCTCGAGGAAGAGCTGGTGGACCTGCCGCGCGGGCTCGCGAGCCTCGGCGCCGAGCGCAACCGTCGCCCCCACGCCGAGGGTCAGCACGAGGGCACCCACGACCACGAGCGCGACCATGCGCTGCCGACGCCGGTAGCGCGCCTGCCGCCCAGAGCTCGCCTGGTCCGTGGCGTAGCGGCGCCGCGCAGCCTCGCGCTCGCGCTTGCTGGCCGACAACCGGGGCTCCTTCGACGGTCTGGATGAGGTCCGCAGCACAGTCTAGGCAAGGTGTCCGCGCCGATGGCTCGTGAGCCGCCCCCGCAGGTCACGGTCCGATATCGGTCTGCGCCACGAGAAGCCCCGCGCAGCACCCAGGTGACCCACGGGCAGCGCACGTCTCGCGCGCGGCCACCGCCTACCCTGGGCATGTGCTCGTGCTGACCCTCGTGGCCCCCGTGTTCGCGACCAACTGCTACGTGCTCGCCCCGGCCCCCGGGCGCGAGTGCATCGTCGTCGACGTCGGGGGAGGTGTCGCGGGCGCCGTCCGCGCCGCGGTCGACGAGCACGGGCTGACCCCGGTCGCGGTCCTCGCGACCCACGGTCACGTCGACCACACGTGGGGTGCGGCCGAGATCTGCGCGCACTACGACGTCCCGCTGCACGTCCACGCGAAGGACGTCTACCGCCTCGCCGACCCCTTCGGCTCGCTCGGCGGGGGAGCGGTCGCGGCGGCGCTCGCCCAGCTCGGGCTGCGTACCGAGGACTACCGCGAGCCCGCGCGCGTCGAACCGGTCGAGACAGAGCACCGGGGCGAGGCCCGTCTCGAGCTTGCGGGGCTGCCGATCACGTGGCAGCACGCCCCGGGCCACACCGAGGGTGCGAGCCTTGTGTCGGTGCCCCGGGCGCCGTCGTCGGCCTCGGTCCTGCTCGCGGGCGAGGGCCTCGCGCACGAGCCGCCGCCTTCGCGGACCGTGCTGAGCGGCGACGTGCTCTTCGCGGGCACGATCGGTCGCACCGACCTGCCCGGCGGGGACGACGCCGAGATGGCTGCGACCCTCGCCGACCCGGTCGGTACCCTCGCCCCGGACGTCCTCGTGCTGCCCGGCCACGGCCCGGCGACGCGCATGGACGTCGAGTACCGCCGCAACCCGTTCCTCGCCGCACCGCGGCGCTGACGCTGGAAGGAAAGGCCCCCATGGCCCGCCCCACGCCCTTGTCCGGCTTCCCCGAGTGGCTCCCCGAGGGGCGCGTCGTCGAGCAGGCCGTGCTCGACACCTTGCGCCGGGTGTTCGAGCTGCACGGCTTCGCGGGGATCGAGACGCGCGCGGTCGAGCCGCTCGACCAGCTCCTGCGCAAGGGCGAGACCTCGAAGGAGGTCTACGTGCTGCGCCGACTGCAGGCCGAGGAGGAGGGCTCGGACGCGGGCCTCGGGCTGCACTTCGACCTCACGGTGCCGTTCGCGCGGTACGTGCTCGAGCACGCCGGCAAGCTGCACTTCCCGTTCCGCCGCTACCAGATCCAGAAGGTGTGGCGCGGCGAGCGGCCCCAGGACGGGCGGTTCCGGGAGTTCTACCAGGCCGACATCGACGTCGTGGGCGACGGCGAGCTCGCGTTCCACCACGAGGTCGAGGTCGCGGTCGTCGTCGCCGAGGGCTTCGCGGCGCTGCGCGAGCTCGGGGTCCCGCCCGCGCGCCTGCTCGTGAACGACCGCGTCCTCGTCGAGGCGCTCTACCGCGGGCTGGGGCTGGACGACGTCGAGGCCGTGCTGCGGTGCATCGACAAGCTCGCCAAGATCGGCCCCGAGGCGACCGCCGAGCTGCTGCGCACCGAGGCGGGGGCGAGCCAGGAGCAGGCCGCGGCGTGCCTCGAGCTCGCGGGGATCGCGGCCGACGACGGCGCGGCGCTGCTCGCGCGGGTGCGCGAGGTCGCCTCGGCCCGGGGCGTGGCCGAGGAGGTGTGGGGCGCGGGTGCCGAACGGCTCGCGCGGCTCGTCGACGAGGTCAACGCGCGGGTGCCCGGGGTCGCGAGCGCGGACCTCGCGATCGCTCGCGGTCTCGACTACTACACCGGCTCGGTGTTCGAGACGGTGCTCGAGGGGCACGAGGACCTCGGCTCGATCTGCTCGGGCGGGCGCTACGACGCGCTCGCCTCGGCCGGCTCTCACACCTACCCGGGTGTCGGGCTGTCCTTCGGTGTCTCGCGGATCGTCTCGCGACTCCTCGGCGCGGGTCTCGTGGGGGCCACGCGCGCGGTGCCGAGCGCGGTGCTCGTCGCGGTGACCGACGAGGAGTCCCGCGCGGCGTCCGAGGCGGTCGCCGCGACCCTGCGCACGCGTGGCGTGCCGTGCGAGGTTGCCCCGAGTGCGGCGAAGTTCGGCAAGCAGATCCGGCACGCGGACCGTCGCGGCATCCCCTTCGTGTGGTTCTGCGGCGCGGGTGAGGACGGGACGGACCAGGTCAAGGACATCCGCTCGGGCGAGCAGGTCACGGCGGACGCGGCCGAGTGGCTCCCCCCTGCCGAGGACCTGTGGCCGCGCGCGGTGCGCACCTGAACCGATCCTCAGGGCGTCCCGGCGGGTGAGGTGACTCCTGCGGCACGGGTGGCCAGGGTGACTCACACGCGCCGCACCGGCCCCACGCGCCACTTCGCCCGCCGTGACGAACAGGGCGAGGCCGTGCGCGTCGGTGCGCGGCCCGTCCACAGACGCGGGAGCGCGCCGGGCACCGGGGGCGCGTGGTTGAGAGGGTCTGGCCGTGCAGGTCGGACAGGAGCTCCTCGCGCTCGGTGGTGTCGCGCGCCGCGCTGATCTCGTGCGCGTGACCGGGCTCGCACCACGCGTCGTCGCGCGCGAGCTCGCGGTGCTCGTCGGGTCGGGCGAGGTGACGAACCCGCGCCGAGGGATCTACGCGGTTCGGGGCGCGCCGCGTGATGCGGTCACAGCGGTTGCTGCAAGCGGTGTGCTGACGTGCGTGTCGATCGCGGCGATGTGGCGGCTCCCGCTGCTCACCGCACCGGTGGCAGCGCACGTCGCGATCCCTGCGAGCGCGTCGGGCAGCGTGCGGTCCCGGGTCCCCGGGGGAACCGTGCTGCACCGCGACCTCGGCATCGCACCTGGCCAACGGTTCGACAGGCCCGAGCCCGCGTTGGCTCTCGCGCACGCGATCCAGTGCTTGCCGCTTCCCGAGGCGGTTGCCGTGCTCGACGCTGCGGTGGGCCGGGGGCTGGTCCGGCGCGAGGATCTTGCAGCTCGACGGCCGCGGAAGGGCTGGCTCGCGCACGAACGCGCGACGCGTCTGATCGATCCCGGCTCAGGCTCGATCGGGGAGTCGATCGCACGCGTCGCCCTCGTCGGTGCGGGACTCACCGTCCAGACACAGGCGCGGATCCCGGGCGTGGGCCGTGTCGACATGCTGGTCGAGGGACTCGTGGTGGTCGAGGTCGACGGTTTCGCGTACCACTCCGGGCGCCAAGAGTTCCGGGAGGATCGGCGGCGCGACCGGGTCGCGCTCGTGCGGCACGGCCTTGCGGTGCTGCGCTTCGCGTTCGAGGACGCCGTCTACGACACCGAGCGTCTGGTCGAGACCGTCCGCGCAGCGCTCGCCGCGGCACGCGACCGCCCGCAGACTGTGCGACGAAGCCCGCTCACCCCGTGACCGAGGACCGAGCTACCCGCTCGCGGCGAGCCGCGCGGTCGCGGCGGCCGAGAAGCTCGTGAAGGGGTCACCCTCGCGGCGGCGGGCGTGACCCGTACCGGCCCAACGCCACGTGCCGACGGCGACGCCGTCCTCGAGGACGGTCGGGCGGAACATCCCGTTGCCCCCGGGCACGACGAGCGCCGCGTGCTCGGGCGGGATCGTCGCGGTCCGGTCGGCATAGCCGAGGACGATCTCGTCGAAGCCGGGGAGCAGCAGGACGCGCCGCGCCGCATCGCGGTGCTCGGCGAGCAGGTCCGGCGTCGCGGGGTCGAGGTGGTAGGTCGTCCCCTCGACCTCGATGTGTGCGAGAGCGTCGCCTGCGCCTGCGATCCCCGCCCGCACGTCCCGCAGCGGCAGACCGGCCCACCGCGCGAGGTCCGCCTCGCTCGCCGGCCCGTGCGAGCGCAGGTAGCGCAGCGCGAGCTCGGTGAGCGCCGCCTCCCGGTCGAGGTCCCGGCCGAGCCGCCGCTGCTCGGGCACCCACTCG
>JAJUHG010000049.1 GCA_029267995.1 Micrococcales bacterium | reverse complement strand
CGGGCGACGAGATCGTCCTCGCGACGCGCGCGGTGTCGAACGCGACGCGCTCCGCCCTCGTCGTCGCGGACTTGCCCGTCGGCTCGTACGAGGCGTCCCCCGAGCAGGCGTTCGCGACCGCGACACGGCTGTTCAAGGAGGGTGGCGCGCAGGCCGTCAAGCTCGAGGGCGGGCGGCGCGTCGTTGCGCAGATCTCGCTGCTGACCCAGTCGGGCATCCCCGTGGTCGGGCACCTCGGTTTCACGCCGCAGTCCGAGCACGTGATGGGCGGCAAGAAGGTCCAGGCCCGCGGTGACGAGGCCGCCGAGCAGCTGTGCGAGGACGCCGTCGCGCTCCAGGAGGCCGGGGCGTGCGCGATCGTGCTCGAGATGATCCCCGCACCTGTCGCGGCCCGTGTGACCGAGATCCTGCACATCCCCACGATCGGGATCGGGGCGGGACGCGCGTGCGACGGGCAGGTGCTCGTGTGGCTCGACATGGCCGGGATGGGTGACTGGTCCCCCCGGTTCTCCAAGACCTACCGGCAGGTCGGGGCGGAGCTTGCCGCAGCCGCCCAGGAGTTCGCGGACGAGGTGCGCTCGGGCACCTTCCCGGGGCCCGAGCACTCCTTCGAGGCCTGAGACCCGCTCAGCCCGCCGACGGCGCGGAGGGCGCGACTCCCCAGTCGTCCTCGCGCGCGTCCTCCTCGTCCCACGCCTCGCTGCGCCGACGCGCCAGCTCGAGCGCCTGCGCGGCCTCCGCGTACGTGTCGTACGGGCCGAGACGGTCCTTGGCCATCGAGCGCGGGCCCTGCTCGACCTCGCGCGTGCGGGTGTTGAAGTAGAACTTGTCAGCGGTGCCAGATGCGTCCATGACTCCACTGTGACCCACGCCGCCGTCGGGCGCTTCTCCTAGACTGACGCCGTGAGCTCCTCGACCGCCCCCGTGGGCACCCTCGTCCCCGGTGTCGTCTCGCCGCTGCGGGCGGTTCCCGCGCACATCGAGCGACCTGAGTACGTCGGCAAGGACCGTGAGCTGCCCTTCACGGGCTCGGAGGTCAAGGACCCCGAGACGATCGAGCGCATCCGCGCGGCCGGTCGCATCGCCGCCGCCGGGCTCGAGGAGGTCGCCCGGCACGTCGCCCCCGGTGTGACGACCGACGAGCTCGACCGCGTCGCGCACGAGTTCGTGTGCGACCACGGGGCCTACCCCTCGACCCTGCGGTACCGCCCGCACCCCGACGCGACCGAGTTCCCCAAGTCGCTGTGCACCTCGGTCAACGAGGTCATCTGCCACGGGATCCCCGACTCGACCGAGCTGCGCGAGGGCGACATCGTCAAGCTCGACCTGACCGCCTACCTCGACGGTGTGCACGGCGACACGTGCATCACGGTCCCGGTCGGCGAGGTCGACCCCGACACGGCGGCCCTCGTCGAGCGCACGCGCGAGGCGATGCTGCGCGGCATCAAGGCGATCGCCCCGGGACGGCAGATCAACGTGATCGGCCGCGTCATCGAGAAGTACGCCCACCGCTTCGGCTACGGCGTCGTGCGCGACTTCACGGGCCACGGTGTCGGAGAGTCCTTCCACTCCGGGCTCGTGGTCCCGCACTACGACGCCGCCCCGTTCTACGACACCGTGATCGAGGTCGGCATGGTCTTCACGGTCGAGCCGATGCTCAACCTTGGCGGGATCGAGTGGGAGATGTGGGACGACGGCTGGACGGTCGTGACGAAGGACCGCTCCCGGTCCGCGCAGTTCGAGCACACGATCGCGGTGACCGAGACCGGGGCGGAGATCCTGACGCTGCCATGACCCCTACGCGTGCCGCCCTTCCCGTCGCGAGCGCCTTCGGCGTCGACATCGGCGGGAGCGGGATCAAGGGAGCCCCGGTCGATCTCGCGACGGGCCGGCTCGCGAAGGGTCGCGAACGCATCGCGACGCCTCAGCCCGCGACGCCCGCCGCGGTCGCGGCGACCGTCGCCGAGCTGCTCGGACGGTTCGAGGTCCCCGAGGGCACGCCCGTGGGGGTGACCTTCCCTGCGGTCGTGCACCACGGTGTCGCGCGCTCGGCCGCGAACGTCGACAGCTCGTGGATCGGCACGAGCATCGAGGACGTCGTCGGCTCCGCGCTCGGCCGCCCCGTGCACGCGGTCAACGACGCTGACGCCGCGGGCTACGCGGAGGTCCGCTACGGCGCGGCTGCGGGGACCCGCGGCGTCGTGCTCGTCGTGACCCTCGGCACGGGGATCGGGACAGCGCTCATCGCCGACGGGCGGCTCGTGCCGAGCTTCGAGCTCGGGCACCTCGAGATCGACGGTGTCGACGCCGAGACCCGGGCGTCCTCCGCGGCGCGTGAGCGCGAGGGCCTGAGCTGGCAGGAGTGGGCCGAGCGGCTGCAGCGCTACTTCGGGGTGCTTGAGGACCTGCTCTCGCCCGACCTGTTCGTCGTGGGGGGCGGGGTCTCGAAGCAGGCGGACCAGTTCTTGCCGCTGCTCGACCTGCGTGCGCCGATCGTGCCGGCCCGGCTGCGCAACGCCGCGGGGATCGTCGGGGCCGCAGCGCTCGCCGCGCGCGCAGCGGGGAAGGCGGTCACCGCATGAGCGGTCTCGAGGAGGTCTTCGCGCCGGGGTTGCGGCACTGGCAGGAGCACAAGGACTTCGCGGAGGACGACGCGCACCACCTCGTCGCCGAGGGCGACCCGTTCGCGGACATGCTCGACAAGGGCGCCGTCGTCATCCGGGGTGTCAGGGCACCTCGAGACGAGGACGACGACGAGACGACGCCCAAGGACGACGTCGCACCAGGGCCCGACGACGCCTCGGGCGCGCGGGTCTGATGGTCCCCCGCAGGGGCGGACGAGCTGGTCTGTACGCCGGGTTCTGTCTCCGCCCGCAGTTGCCCGCGAGCGGGAGGCGGCCATCCATCTAGGACGCACGTCGCCGTGCGCCTCGAGCGGTCTACCCGGGAGCTCGGGCGGGCCGCCCTCGAACGCTCCCTGTTCGACCTAGCTCCAGGTGGGGTTTACCGAGCCGCACCGGTCACCCGGTGCGCTGGTGGTCTCTTACACCACCCTTTCACCCTCACCCCCAGCCCGAGGGCCGGAGGCGGTCTTCTCTCTGTGGCACTGTCCCGCGGGTCACCCCGGGTGGGTGTTACCCACCACCTTGCCCTGTGGAGCCCGGACGTTCCTCGGCGGGCCGGAGCCCGTCGCGGCCGCCCGACCAGCTCGTCCGCACCGTCGAGGGTAGTCGAGTTCCGCGCACGCTGACCAGGGGACCTAGAGTGCTCGCGTGCTCGTCCTGCTGCCGCCCTCCGAGGGCAAGACCCCACCGCCCGCCGACGGCGCCCCGCTCGACCTCACGCGTCTCGTGGCACCCGGCCTGAGGCCGACGCGCGAACGGGTGCTCGACGCGCTCGTCGAGGCGAGCGCCCGGCCGGACGCGCGTGAGCTGCTCGGGGTCGGGGCGACGGTCGCCGACGAGGTCGCGCGCAACGTCACGCTGCGCTCCGCGCCGACGCGCGAGGCTCGGCACGTCTACTCGGGCGTGCTGTACGCCGCCGCGGGCGCGGACCGTCTCGAGGGGGCCGCGCTCGAGCGGGCCGAGCGTCACGTCCGCACTGTCTCGGCGCTGTGGGGCCTCGTCGCCCCGACCGACCCGATCCCCGCCTACCGGCTGTCGATGCAGGCCTCGCTGCCGGGACTCGGCCCGCTCGCGCGGGCGTGGCGCACTCCGCTCGCACGCGAGCTCGACGGGCGCGCAGAGCTCGTCGTCGACTGCCGTTCCTCCGCGTACCTCGCGGCATGGCGCCCACCCGCCCACGTGGCGTGGGTCACGGTCCGGGTCGTACGCGAAGGGAAGGTCGTGTCGCACGCCGCGAAGCACGCTCGCGGGGTGCTCGTGGGCCACCTGTGCCGGCGCG
Source organism: Micrococcales bacterium (assembly GCA_029267995.1). Classification (GTDB taxonomy): domain Bacteria; phylum Actinomycetota; class Actinomycetes; order Actinomycetales; family Cellulomonadaceae; genus JAAYZM01. The sequence continues at coordinate 10,011 of JAJUHG010000049.1, read as the reverse complement.
AAGGGCCACCGCCCGAGAGCCCCGGTGCGTTGCTCGAGGTCGCCCGCGAGCTCGTCGGGACTGCGATCCTCGACGCCCGCAGCGTCCGCGGCCCGGGCGCGCAGCACCGTCTCGAGCTCGAGGTCGCGGCCTAGTCCCGCGGCTCTCTCAGGCTCGCGACGGGCGGCACCATGACGCCTCCAGGCGGGACGTCCCGCACGACCACGGCGTGCGCCCCGATCTGCGCGCCGTCCCCGACGTGCAGCGCATGCCCCCGCTTGGGGCGCACGAGAGCGCCGGTGCCGACCACGACGTCGTCGCCGAGGTGCACCGCGAGCTGTGAGCCCGGTTCCTGCGAGCCCGCCGTGATCGTGACCCCGTGGCCGATCGAGACTCGTCGCCCGATCCGCGTGTTGGGGTGGATGACGGTGCCGAGCCCACGGTGCCAGAGCGTGACGTCGGGGTGGATCTCGCACTCGTAGGGCAGCACCGCGTGGAAGAGGAAGAAGTTCGCGGCCTTGAGCACGCGGGCGAGCGGTGTCAGGCGCTTGCGGTGGAGCCTCGTCGACCACCACCACAGCCGCTCGGGACGCACCGGGGCCCCCTACGCACCGTGCTCGCGCACGAGGATGCGTCCACACTCCTCGCAGCGCACGATCTTCTCGGGTGCCGCCGAGCGGATGACCGAGACGTCGCTCGCGTTGAGGTCGAGCCGGCAGCCCTCGCAGCGGGTGCCGCGCAGGAGCGCTGCCCCGACCCCGCCGTGCTGCTCGCGCAGCCGCTCGTAGAGGGCGAGCAGACCGTCGTCGATCTGTGCGGCCTCGGCGTCGCGCGCGGCGCGTACCTTGCTCGCCTCCGCGTCGATCTCGGCGAGCTCGGCGTCGCGCTGCGCGGTCGCCTCGGCCTGCTCGGACGCGATCGTGCTCGCGCGTTCCTCGAGCTCGGCGAGGCTCCGCTCGACGTTCTCGAGGTGGCCCATGAACTCGAGCTCGACGTCCTCGAGCTCACCCTGACGCCGCGCGAGGGCCTCGAGCTCGCTCACGAGGGCCTGCATGTCCTTGGCGCTGCCCTGGCCTGCGTCGAGGCGTGCCTGGTTGCGGGCGGCGCGCGCACGGACCTGCTCGACGTCGGCCTCCGCCTTGGCGACCTCGCGGTGCAGGTCCGAGCGCTCGGTGCGGGCCTTCACGAGCTCGGTCTCGAGCTCCTCGGCGCGGCGCGTGAGCTCGGCGACGCGCTCGTGCGCGGGGAGCGTACGGCGGCGGTGCGCGAGCTGGTCGAGCCGGGTGTCGAGCGCTTGCAGCTCGAGCAGTCGGCGCTGGTCGGCCACGGGGGCGTTGGTCACTGGCGGGGTCCTTCCGGGGAGTCGAACCGCGCTGTCCACGGGTCGGTGCACAGGGTCGAGACGCGGGTCTCCACCGTAGCGCCCGCGGCAGCTGCGTCGGCCTCGAGCCGGGTCGCGGCACGTGCGAGCCACGGCCACTCGCTCGCGAAGTGGGACACGTCGACGAGGGCGGGCCCGCGCCCCTCGAACAAGGCCTGCTCGCGCGCTTCCGAGGCGGGGTGGTGGCGCAGGTCCGCCGTGAGATACGCGTCCGCCCCGCTCGCACGGACCTGGTCGAACAACGAGTCTCCGGCCCCGCCGACGACGGCGACGGTGCGCACGGGGGCCTCGAGGTCACCCGCGACGCGCACGCCGTGCGCAGTGCGCGGGAGCACCGCAGCGACGTGCCGGGCGAACTCGCCGAGCGAAGGGCTTCCCTGCGTGCTGCCGACGCGACCGAGGCCCGTCTCGGCGGGCAGGGTCGCGAGCTCGAGGACGTCGAAGGCGGGCTCCTCGTACGGGTGCGCGGCGCGCATCGCCGCGACGACGGCGGTGCGTGCACGACGCGGGGCGACCATCTCGAGGCGCGTCTCGCGCACGGTCTCGCGGCGGCCGACCTCGCCGATCGCGGGCGCGGCGCCGGGGAGCGGCTCGAAGGTGCCCGTCCCCGTGGTGGTCCAGGCGCAGCGGGCGTAGTCGCCGAGCGCGCCGGCGCCCGCAGCGGCCATGGCGTCAAGCACCGCCTCGGCCTGCTGCTCGGGGACGAAGACGACGTGCTTGTCGACCGCGGGCAGCACCGCCGGGACGAGGGGGCGCAGGTCGACGAGCCCGACGGCCTCGGCGAGGGCGTCGGCGACCCCGCCGGCCGCACTGTCGGCGTTCGTGTGCGCGACGTGCAACGCGGTCCCCGCGCGCACGAGGCGGTGCACGAGCGCCCCCTTGAAGGTCGTCGCGGCGACCGAGTGCACGGGCCGGAGCAGGAGCGGGTGGTGGACGACGAGCAGGTCTGCGCCCCACTCGATCGCCTCGTCGACGACCGCGCCCACAGGGTCCACCGCGAGCAGGACCCGGCGCACCGGCTGAGCGGGGTCCCCCGCGACGAGCCCGACCGCGTCCCAGCTCTCCGCGCTGCTCGGGGGGAACAGCGAGTCGAGGAACCGGGTCGCGTCACGCAGCACGTAGGAGCTCACGAGCGGAACGGTACCGGGACCGCGTGCGAGCGTCTCACGGCAGATGTGATCTGCATCACACATAGATCACGAAATGGTCACGGCCGCCCGCCAGCGCGGGCGGTGAGTCGAGCTGTCTCGTTTGTCGCCGTGACGTGCGTGGGCTCCCCTGCACCGCGTCGACCCGCCGCGCTGCTGCACGTCAGAGCCTCGATCGGGGCTCCGAGCGGCACGTTCAGGAGGTCCCGTGCAACTCACCCGAAGCCCACGTACCGTCACCCGGAAGAACCACGGGCCTCACCCGAAAGGCGGCCCGCAATCCTGCCGATATACCCCGTAACACCTGGGAGACCGAGACACCGTGACCCGCCCAACCCCCCTGAGCCTCGCCCGGCGCGTGCGACGCACGACCGTGACCGCCGCGGTGGGTCTCCTCGCGCTCGCCGGGTGCGCGCACCCCGTGATCTCGACCCAGGCCGACGGCGCCGACATCGGCTCGCGCGGTGACGTCACCGTCGCCCGTTCCGAGGCCGACGGCCGCGGCGTCCCGCCGTCCTCCCGCTCGGCGTCCCCCTCCGCCCCGGACGCCGACAGGGTGAGCAAGCCCGAGCGCGCCAAGCGCACCGGGCCCAAGCCGTCGCCGTCGACGACCAAGTCAGCACCCCGCACACCGCGACCGACGCCGAGCGAGACCAAGAAGCCCAAGCCGAGCCCCACCGCGACCCCGTCGCCGACGCCGAGCAAGGAGCCGACGAAGAGCCCGACCAAGAAGCCGAGCCCTTCGCCCACGACGCCTTCCCCCACGCCGACGACCCAGCCGCCCAAGCAGCAGCCGCCGGCCGGCAAGCGCCTCGCCTCGCTCCACCCGTTCTCGTCGGACTCCCCCGCGAACGTCGCGATCGGCTCGGGCGCGAAGTACGGCTCGACGAGCGAGCCGCGCTACAAGGGGCTCGTCTCGGCGGTCCCGACGATCAACTCGACGAGCTGGTCGATCGCGGTCGCCTACGCCAAGAGCAGCGACCCGCTCGCGACCCTCAAGGACACCAAGTCGGGCAAGTCCTACAAGATCCACATCCCGCGCAACGCCAGGACGACGAAGGGCAGCGACGGCCACCTCTCGATCATCCAGCCCGACGGGCGCACCGCGCACGAGCTCTACGCCGCGACCAAGATCAGCGACACCGAGTGGACCTCGACGCGGGTCGTCGAGACGGACCTGTTCTCCGACGGGCTCAAGGACGGCGCGCGCGCCTCGTCGATCAGCCACCTCATCGGGCTCATCCGCACCCACGAGGTCGCCGAACGCAAGATCCCCCACGTGCTCGCGCTCGGCCTCCCGGACGAGTCGCTCAAGAACGGATGGGTCTGGCCGGCCCGCAGCGAGGACACGAGCAACAACAAGTACTCGGGCACGGTCCCGATGGGCTCGCTGTTCGCGATCCCGCCGGACGTCGACGTCACGAAGCTCGGCCTGACCCCTGAGGGTCTTGCCCTGGCCCACGCGCTCCAGGACTACGGAGCCTACGTGCTCGTGCGCGCGGGGACCGCGGCGCTCTTCGCCGAGCCGACGGTCGACCAACCGGCGATCGAGCGGATGAAGTCGGACTACCAGAAGAAGCTGTTCGAGCTGCTGCGTCCCGTGACCAACAACTCCGCGAAGACCCCTGGTGGCGGCGGCACGCCGCGTCAGGCTCCCGCGCCGCCGCCGTCGGCGTCCTGAGTCAGCGGTCGCACGAGCAGACCTGGTTGATCTCGACGACCTCCTCGCCGTCCTGCGGACGGGCCCACGCCTCGGCCTCCGCGCGGCTCGCGAAGCTGCGCGGGGCCAGGCGGCCGTCCGCGAGCAGGACGCAGACCTCGATCTCCTCGCGCGGGTCGGTCCAGACGACCTGACCAGCCATGGCGACCTCCCAGGTGGACGATCTCTCCACGGTACTCCCGCCGGGTACGCGGCCCTCGGCGCACGTGCCGCGGGAGGTCTGCGCGGGTGGGCCCGGAGGGACTCGAACCCCCGACATCCACGGTGTAAGCGTGGCGCTCTGACCAGCTGAGCTACAGGCCCCGGTGCGCGGGCAAGCCTACCGGCCGCCGAGAGCGCCGACCGCGCCGCGGTACCACGCGAGCGGTCGAGCCTGCGTCACGGGGTTGACGATCCGCTCGCGCACGACTCCCTCGGCGTCGACGAGGAAGCTCGCGCGCACCGCGACCCCGCGCTCGGCGTCGAACACGCCGTAGGCGCGCGCGACCTCGCCGTGCGGCCAGAAGTCCGAGAGCAGGTCGAAGGTCAGCCCCTCCTGCTCCTGCCACACGCGCTGCGCGGGTGTCGGGTCGCACGTGATGCCGAGCACCCGGACCCCCGCACGCTCGAAGTCGCCGAGGTTCTCGCTCAGCTCGCACACCTCGCCCGTGCACCGCCCCGTGAAGGCGAGCGGGACGAACACGAGCATGACCGCCTCGCCGCGCAGCGCCGCAAGGCGCACCGGGGAGCCGTGCGTGTCGCTCAGCTCGAAGTCCGGGGCGAGGTCGCCCACGGCGAGCGGCGGCGTCATCGGCCGCGGCCGCTCGTGTCGAGCTTCGTCGCGGACCAGTCGGGGGCGACCGAGAGCGTGCTCGTCGCGTGCAGGCCCGCTGTCGTGGCCGCCTCGGCGACGTCGCTCGGCGCGACGTGGCCAGGACGCCCCGGCTTGGGCGTCAGGAGCCAGACGTGCGCGCCGTCGTCGAGGACCGTCTGGGCGTCGACGAGCTGGTCCGTCAGGTCCGTGACGTCCCCGTCGTCCGCGCGCCACCACACGATCGCGGCGTCCGCGACGTCGTCGTAGTACTCGTCGACGAGCTCGTTGCCCGTCGCTTCCTGGACCGCCGAGCGCAGGTCCTCGTCGGTGTCCTCGTCCCAGCCGAACTCCTGGACGACCTGGCCCGACTCGAAGGTGAACCCCTGCGTCTTGCGCGACGCGTCGTCCGACGCGGCTCTCGTGGCCGGTACCACAGGCGGACTGCTCCTCTCGATGGCGACGGGTCGGCGTGACCCTCGTGCAGCAAACGCTAGTGCACCCTCCCGTCTCGCGGGCGGCAAGTCCTCTTCCGCGATTTCCCCCGTACGGTGGGAGCGCGACGACCGTCACACGGCTCCCAGAGTGACTTTCCACCCCCGAAGAGAGAACAATGGGCAGGAGCCGCGTGCCGGAACCCGCAACGGCGGGCGCGAGCAGCGGTCGCAGTCGCGCCGGGGCCACCAGCCCCGCCGCCTCGACGACGAAGGAGTGTGTGTGGCCACCCACGACCAGAGCACCGGTCCGCTGATCGACGGGCTTCTCTCCCAGGTCCCTGACATCGACCCCGAGGAGACGAGCGAGTGGGTCGAGTCGCTCGACGGGCTCATCGACGACAAGGGCGGCCCCCGCGCACGGTACATCCTGCTCAACCTCCTGCGTCGCGCGCGCGAGCGCTCGGTCTCGGTGCCGAGCTCGCTCACGACGCCGTACGTCAACACGATCGGCGTGCACGACGAGCCGTACTTCCCCGGCGACGAGGCGGTCGAACGGCGCTTCCGCAGCTGGATCCGGTGGAACGCCGCGGTCATGGTCACGCGTGCGCAGCGCCCCGAGATCTCGGTCGGCGGGCACATCTCCTCGTACGCGTCCGTCGCGACGCTCTACGAGGTCGGGCTCAACCACTTCTTCCGCGGCAAGGACCACCCCGGCGGCGGTGACCAGGTCTACTTCCAGGGGCACGCCTCGCCCGGTGTGTACGCCCGCGCGTTCCTCGAGGGGCGTCTGACGGCCGAGCAGCTCGACGGGTTCCGCCAGGAGCTCTCGCACCCCGGCGGCGGGCTGCCCTCCTACCCCCACCCGCGCCTCATGCCGGACTTCTGGGAGTTCCCGACCGTCTCGATGGGCCTGGGCCCCGCCTCGGCGATCTACCAGGCGTGGACCAACAAGTACCTGCACGAGCGCGGCATCAAGGACACCTCGCAGCAGCACGTGTGGGCGTTCCTCGGCGACGGCGAGATGGACGAGCCCGAGTCGCGGGGGATGCTCCAGCACGCCGCGTGGCAGGGTCTGGACAACCTGACCTTCGTCGTCAACTGCAACCTCCAGCGCCTCGACGGGCCGGTGCGCGGCAACGGCAAGATCATCCAGGAGCTCGAGGCGTTCTTCCGCGGCGCGGGCTGGAACGTCATCAAGGTCATCTGGGGCCGCGAGTGGGACGCCCTGCTCAACGCCGACAAGGACCGCGCGCTCGTCAACCTCATGAACACCACGCTCGACGGCGACTACCAGACCTACAAGGCCAACGACGGCGCCTTCGTCCGCGAGCACTTCTTCGGCCGTGACCCGCGCACGAAGCAGCTCGTCGCCAACATGAGCGACGACGAGATCTGGGCGCTCAAGCGCGGCGGCCACGACTACCGCAAGATCTACGCGGCGTACAAGGCGGCGGTCGAGCACACCGGTGCCCCGACCGTGATCCTCGCGCACACCGTCAAGGGCTACGGCCTCGGCCCGAGCTTCGCGGCGCGCAACGCGACGCACCAGATGAAGAAGCTGCGCAACGCCGACCTGAAGTTCCTGCGCGACTCGCTGCACATCCCGCTCACGGACGAGCAGATCGACGCCGACGAGTACCTCCCGCCCTACTTCCACCCCGGCGAGGACGACGAGGCGATCCAGTACATGCTCGAGCGTCGGCGCGCGCTCGGCGGCTTCGTGCCCGAGCGTCGGACCCGTTACACCAAGCTCAACCTGCCGGGCTCGGAGGCCTACGAGCTGCTCGCGAAGGGCTCGGGCAACCAGCTCGTCGCCTCGACGATGGCCCTCGTGCGCCTGTTCAAGGACCTGCTCAAGGACAAGGAGATCGGTCACCGTCTCGTCCCGATCATCCCCGACGAGGCGCGCACCTTCGGGCTCGACTCGATCTTCCCCTCGGCGAAGATCTTCAACACCCACGGCCAGAACTACCTCGCGGTCGACCGTGACCTCATGCTCTCCTACAAGGAGTCCGAGGCCGGGCAGATCATGCACACGGGGATCAACGAGGCCGGCTCGGCTGCCGCGTTCCAGGCGGTCGGCACGTCGTACGCGACGCACGGCGAGCCGCTCATCCCGTTCTACTTCTACTACTCGATGTTCGGGTTCCAGCGCACGGGCGACCAGTTCTGGGCCGCGGGCGACCAGCTCACCCGCGGGTTCCTCATCGGCGCGACCGCGGGCCGCACGACGCTCACGGGCGAGGGCCTCCAGCACGCCGACGGGCACTCCCCGATCCTCGCCAAGACGATGCCGCACGTCGTGCACTACGACCCCGCCTTCGGCTACGAGATCCGGCACATCGTGCGCGACGGTCTGCAGCGCATGTACGGCGAGGACGGGCGCGACCCCAACGTCGTGTACTACCTGACCGTCTACAACGAGCCGATGATCCAGCCGGCCGAGCCCGAGGGCGTCGACGTCGAGGGCATCCTGCGAGGCATCTACCTGCTCTCCCCCGCGCAGGGTGAGGGCCCTCAGGCGCAGATCCTCGCCTCGGGCGTCGGGGTCCCGTGGGCGCTCGAGGCCCAGGAGATCCTCGCGCAGGACTGGGGGGTCTCGGCTGCGGTGTGGTCGGTCACCTCGTGGAACGAGCTGCGCCGCGACGGCCTCGCCGCCGACGAGCACAACTTCCTCAACCCCGAGGCCGAGCCGCGCACCGCGTACGTCACGCAGAAGCTCGCGGGCGCCGAGGGTCCGTTCGTCGCGACCTCGGACTACGACCACCTCGTCCCGGACCAGATCCGGGCATGGGTCCCCGGCCCCTACGCGACGCTCGGCGCGGACGGTTTCGGCTTCTCCGACACGCGGGCCGCGGCCCGGCGGCACTTCAAGATCGACGGCCCCTCGGTCGCGGTGCGCGTCCTCGAGCAGCTCGCCCGCTCGGGTGCGGTCGCGAAGGACGCCCCCGCGAAGGCGATCGAGCGGTACCGCCTGCACGACGTGACCGCAGGCACCTCGGGCAACGCGGGCGGGGACGCCTAGCAACGGCTCAGGCCGCGCTGACGCTCACGCGAGCGTCGGCGCGGCCTGTGTGCGCGGCTGCTCAGGAGTCGATCGTGTGGTGCGCGGCGCGCGCGACGTGGGGCTCGAGCTCGGCACGCAGCGCGCTCGCCGCGGCCGTGTCGGGGTGCAGGTCGAGCGACTCGAGGTGCTGGGCCGCCTCGGCCGGTCGGTCCGCGTCGAGCGCGGCGTGCACGAGGTGCCGCACGACCTCCGGGGTGTGCTCGGCCGGTCGCCAGTGCCCGACACCGAGACCGAGGGCCTCGGTGTGCAGCCCAGCCTCCCGCAGGATCGCGAGTGCCTCGACGAGCGCCTGACCCGTGTGGTCACGCTCGGCCGCGGTCGCGAGGCGGCGCAGCGCCGCCTCGTGGTCGTCCGCGATCGACAGACGCGCGAGCTCGAGGAGCGGGAGCCATGCCCGCGGGTTGCCCGCAAGCTCCTCCCCGAGCGACCAGACCGCGAGGTCAGCCGCGCGCCGCGCGGGCTCGGCGTCGTGCTCGGCGGTCAACGGGTCGCCGTCGTCGGCGCTCGCCTCCGCCTGACGCCGCACGATCGAGGCGAGCGCCTCGAAGGCCTTGCGGTTGTTGGGGTCCTCCGCGAGGACCGCGCGCAGGGCGTCCTCGTGGAGGTCGTCGCCGCGTCGGGGTGCAGAGGTCGGTCGCCGCACTCCCACCCGTGACGGGGAGACCGGGCGATTCATCAACTTCCGCAATCGGGACGCCAAGGACATGTCTTCGACTCTAGCTCCTCGGTGCCGACCACGCCCAGGGACGTCCACTTTGTCGACTCCCCACAACACCGGGCCCTATGCTCGACGGGTGGCAACCCGCACCAGGACCTCCGCCCCGACCTCGCGCCGTGTGCGCGACAGCGGGGGCATGCTCGCCGCGGCCGCGCTGCGGCGCCTCGAGGACGAGCTTGCGTGGTACCGCGAGCTGCCCGCCGAGGACCGCTCGTGGATCGGCCTCGTCGCCCAGGCGGGCATCAACGCGTTCATCTCGTGGTACGCCGACCCGCGCTCGGCGACCCACTCGGTCTCGGAGATCTTCGCGGCGGCCCCGCCCGAGCTGACCCGCTCGATCTCGCTCCAGCAGACCGTCCAGCTCGTGCGGATCGTCGTCGACGTCGTCGACGCGCACACCGACCAGCTCGCCGCGCCGGGCGACGAGCAGGACCTGCGCGAGGCAGTCCTGCTGTACTCGCGCGAGGTCGCCTTCTCCGCGGCCGAGGTCTACGCCCGGGCGGCCGAGGTGCGCGGCGCGTGGGACGCCCGGCTCGAGGCCCTCGTGGTCGACTCGCTCGTGCGCGGGGAGGTCGACGACTCGGTGCGCTCGCGCGCCGCGGCGCTCGGCTGGACGGGTCGGGGCACGTGCCTCGCGGTGTGCGGCACTGCAGGCGAGGCGATGGACGACCTGCGCGCGGTCGAGCTGCGGCGCGCCGCACGCCGCGCCGCCGAGGACTGCCTCGTGGGCATCCAGGGTGAACGCGTCGTCGTGATCCTCGGCGGCGAGGG
>JAJUHG010000048.1 GCA_029267995.1 Micrococcales bacterium | reverse complement strand
GCGAGGCGCACGGGAGGCACCGCGGGCTCGACGTGGGGCGGGTGCGCGCCGGGCATCGCGACCTGGCACACGAGTGGCTCGGCGCGTGCGGGCAACCACACGGCCCTGCCTGGCCCGCGGCGTGCCCCCGACAGCGTGCGCGGCACGCCCGCGAGCTCCTCGGCCGTCTGGTCCGCGAGGGGGAGGATCACGCGGTCGCCCACGAGCCCCGACCACGGCCCGCCCGGCCCCGTAGCGGTCATCGCGACCCCCACGTGGCGCGCGCGCAGCAGCTCGAGCAGGCGCGTGGCCCCCTCGCCGCGCGCGACGGTCTCGAGCGCGTGCCACGCGGACTCGACGTCGTCGACGAGCAGCACGGTGCGCGCGGGACCCTGCGCGAGCAGCGTCACGAGCCGCGCGAGCCGGCGTGGGTCGTCGAGCGGGCACAGCGTCCCCGTCCCGGGGTGCTCGCGGGCGAGAGCGCCGTCGGGGAGCCCGACCGCGTGCACGGCCCAGCCGCGCGCGAGCGCTGCGGCACCGAGCGTCGCGAGGAGGGTCGTGCGTCCCGAGGCGGTCCCACCGATCGCGAGCAGGTGACCAGCGGCGGGGTCCCACGTCGCGACCGAGCGGGACTGGGTCTCGGGCTCGTCGGCGAGCGCGAACGGGAGCCGGTCCGGCCCGGCCGTGAGCTCGCCCGGCTCGAGGTGGGTCGGGAGCGCCGGGAGCCACGGCGCCGCGGGTCGCGGTGCCCCGGGGGCCCACCGTGCGGCGGCAGTGGACACGGCGGCGAGGAGCTGCTCGTCGGGGTCGGTGCCCGAGGCCTCGGGCGCGTGTCCCGCGAGACGCACGGGTGGCCCCGAGCCGCCCACGAGAGCGACCTGGAGCGTCTCGACCCCGCCGGGGCCGCGCTTGAGGAGCGCACGCCCGGGCAGGCTCGGCGGGATCTGGGCGGCGTCGGGGACCTCGACGACGTCGCTCGAGTCGCCCGGGTCCGTGACGCGCAGCGCGAGGCGGAGCGCGACGTTCGCGCGCAGCTCGGCGCTCACGACTCCCGAGGGGCGTTGCGTCGCGAGCACGAGGTGCACCCCGAGCGAGCGGCCCTGGGTCGCGAGCCGTTCGAGTGCGCCCATGAGCTCGGGCAGCTCCTCGGCGAGTGCCCGGAACTCGTCGACCACGACGACGAGCCGCCCCGGGTGCGGCTCGGCCGCGCCCGGGGGCCAGTCCCGCAGGTCGCTCGCACCGACCCGCGCGAGCGCCGCCTTGCGGGCACGCAGCTCGGCCGCGATCCCGCTCATCGCACGGGCCGCCTCGTGCGCGTCGAGGTCGGTCACCGCGCCCACGACGTGCGGGAGCCGCGCGAGCGAGCCGAAGCCCGCCCCGCCCTTGAAGTCCACGAGCGCGAACGCGAGCGCGGTCGGCGGGTAGCGCAGCGCGAGCGAGGCGACGAGCGCGCGCAGCGCCTCGGACTTGCCCGAGCCGGTGGTCCCCGCGACGAGCACGTGCGGCCCCTCGCGTGCGAGGTCGACCTCGACCGCGTGGCCCGCCGCGCCCGCGCCGAGCACCGCGCGCAGGCCGTCGTCCGCGGTGCGCCACCGTTCCTCGACCTCGACCTCGGTGAGACCGAGCGCCCCGAGGGTCACCGACTCGGGCACCGCGCTCGCCCCGAGCGCCGCGAGGCACCGCGCCCCGGCGAGCAACCGTGCGTGCCGCTCGGCCCACGCGGCACCACCCGGCTCGACCTCGCACGCTGCCTCACCGTCGGGACCCGACCACCGCGTCGCCTCGAGCACCGCGGTGCACCACGAGGGCACGTGCGGCGGGTCGACGAGCACGACGACACGCTCGTCGGGGCTCGCCTCGGCGCCGTCGACGACGACGACCTCGGGTCCCTCACCCTCGACCCACGACGTCCACGCCCACCGTTCGTGCGCGCCGCGCACCTCGACCCGACCGGGTGCGGCGGCGAGCACGAGCGTCGCCGCGACCTCGCGCGCACGAGGGCCGAGCACCGCGAGGGTGCCCGTCGGGGCGAGCCGGGCAAGCGTGCCGTCAGGGACTGGGGGCTCGCCCGTGAGCGCGCCCCGGGCCGAGCGTTCCGCGAGGTCGACCGCGCGCACGGGCGCGAGGTGTCCCGGGTGCTGCTCACGGGGGCCGTCCTCCTCGCGATCGGGGGCGAGGCGGTGGACGAGCGCCGCGAGGGGCGCACCGGCGAGCCCGAGCGCGAGCATCGCGGGGTTGCCCGTGCCCGCGACGAGCGCGAGCGAGCCGAGCGCGGGGGCGAGGGCTGTCGCAGCGAGCGCGAGCCGATGTCCACCGGGACGCGCGCTGGGCGCATCGGCTGCGCGCAGCTCGAGCACGGTCTCGCCGAGCAGGACGAGGTCGCCCGTGCGCCACAGCGTCCACGAGCGGGGCAGTGGGAGCGTGAGCCGGTGGCCTGCCCACGCGGGAGACAAGCGTGAGCCGTTCGCCGAGCCGAGGTCACGCACCCACACCCGACCGAGCGCGGTGCGCAGCTCGAGGTGGCGCTGCGAGACGCGCGGGTCGGCGAGCACGAGGGCGTCAGAGGTTCGCTCCTCGCGCCCGACGGCGAGGCGCTCCGGGACCGGCCACAGCAGCCCCGCCTCGGGGCCCTCGCGCACCGCGAGACGGCGCGGGGCGCGCACGGCCGCAAGGACGCCGTCGTCGTCGGACCGCACCGGGCCGAGGCTCAGCCGGGCCCCCGCGACGAGCGGGAACGTGCCTGCGAGGTGCGCGTCGTCGAGCACGCGCGAACCGACCGCGAGCGGTGCGTGCGCCGCGTCCGGGCACCCGGTCACGGCCGCGATCCCGGTCCGGAGGGAACCGAGCGGGACCCCGACCGTGAGCTCGAGGTCGACCGGGCCCGAGCCAGGGGGCAGGAAGGTCACGCGCACGGCCGCGAGCATGACCGAGGGCCGCCGCCCCGCACGGACGACGGCCCTCGACCTGTGGATCAGTCGACCGCGAGCGCCGCGACCGGCGGCGTGCGCGTGGCCGTGCGGGACGGCAGGACGCTCGCGAGGAGACCTGCCGCGACCGCGACCGCGAGGATGATCGCGAGGTCGCGCCACGGCACCGCGAGCCGCAGACCGCCCGAGGAGCCCAGGATGAGCGCCGAGCCGGTCCAGCCGTACACGATCCCGAGCACCGCCCCGAGCGCCGCCCCGACGACCGCGATGATGACGCCCTCGATCGCGAGCATCTGGCGCAGCTGGGCCTTGCGCAGCCCGATCGCACGCAGTGTCGCCGACTCGCGGCGCCGTTCGAGCACCGAGAGCGACAGCGTGTTCGCGACGCCCACGAGGGCGATCACGACGGCGACCCCGAGGAGCCCCACGACGATCGCGAGGAGCGTGTCGATGACCTCCTCGTACCCGGCCCGCTCGACCGCCGCCCCGAGGATCTCCGCGGGCGGGTCGCCCACGGTCGAGGACAGCTCGGTGAAGGTGTCGCGCAGGTTCGAGGTCACGTCGCGCGGGTCGGCGTCCGGCTCGAGCGAGACCCACAGCGCGCTCGTCACGGTCTCGCCGCCGAGCCGCGCGAGGTCCTCCTCGGCGAGCCAGAGCTGGCCCATGACGTCGGGGTCGTTGACGAGCTCGACGCTCTTCTCACCGAGCGTGACGGTCACCGTCTCGCCCTCCATGACGTCCATCCACGCGGGGACCGCGGTCGTGCCGGGTTCGGGGAGCTCGACCGCGCCGGTCCGCGAGACCGCGCGGATCCCCTCGGGCGAGGCCGTGTAGGCGGTCTCGCCCGACCACGTGTCGCCACCAGCGACGACGGTCACCGTGATCGCCTCGACGGGCTCGGTGCGGGCCACGCCGTCGGTGCTCTCGACCGCGGCGACCTGGGTCGCGGTGAGGCTCCCGACGCCCGACGCGTTCCACGGTGCCTGGACCGCGACGTCGACGGGGAAGTTCTCGTCGAGCAGCGAGGCGAGCGAGCCGCGTGCGGTCGCGGCGCCCGTGGCCATCATCGTCACGAGCCCCGCGCCGATGAGCAGGGCCGAGGCGGTCGCGGTCGTGCGGCGCGGGTTGCGCACCGAGTTCGCGGCCGCGACCTTGCCCGGGACCCCGCCCGCACGGGCGGCAAGGGAGCCGAGCATGCGGGCCACGCCCGGGACGAAGTAGACCGCACCGATGAGGACCCCCGTGACCGAGACGGCACCGCCGAAGATCCCCGCGAGCACGAACAGGGTCGGGTCGGCCTGGTCGAAGGTGAGCGCGGCGAAGGTCGCGAGGGCGAGGATCCCCCCGCCGACGACGACGCCCAGGAGCGCGAGCACGAGGCGCACCCTGCTGCTCTTGCGCACGGGCGTGAGCTCGAGCGGGCGCAGCGCGGCGAGCGGGGCCACCCGGGTCGCGAGGCGCGCGGGGGCGAGCGCCGCGAGGACCGTCACGGCAGTCCCGGTCGCGAGCGGCCACGCCACGGTCGCGGCCGAGAGCGTCACGACGCTCGGGGCGGGCACCGCGAGGTCGAGCGCGGGTACGACCCACAGTGCGGTCTGCGCGAGCAGGGTGCCGAGCCCAAGACCCGCCGCGGACGCGACCAGGCCCACGGCGCCCGCCTCGATCAGGACCGAGCGGCGCACCTGGGAGCGGGTCGCGCCGACGCAGCGCAGGAGCGCGAGCATCTGGGCCCGCTGGGCGACGAGCACCTGGAAGGTGTTCGCGATGACGATCGCCGCGACCACGAGCGCGACGCCCGCGAAGGTCAGCACGAAGGCCGTGAGGATGTCGGTCTCGCCCGCGAAGTGCACGACGGCCTCGTGGGCGGCCTCGTCCACGGTCGAGGCGTTGACACCCTGCACCTCGGCCTCGATCGCGTTGCTGACGCGGCTTGCCGCGCGCGCGTCCTCGAGCACGACGAGGGCCCGTTCGGCGTAGAGGTCGACGCCGATCGCCGAGGCGAGGTCCGTCGCGAGCGCCTCGGTCACGACCGCGGTCGGCGCGTCGTAGTTGAAGCCCGTGGGGTCGACGAGCGTCCCCACGAGGGTGGCGGTGCGTGCGGTGCCCTCGGACTCGTCGAAGCCGCTCACGGTGAGCACGTCGCCGACGGCAAGCCCGAGTCGCTTCGCGCTCGAGGCGGTCAGGGCGAGCTCACCCTCCGAGCCCGGGAGCCGGCCGGACTCGACGGTCGCCGGCTCGAGGCGCTCGTCGCTCGCCGTGACGGAGGCCCACGCGTAGTCCGAGCGGCCCTCGTTCGCGACGACGAAGCTCAGTCTCTGCACGGGCGAGACTGCCTCGACGCCCGTGACCGCGCCGATCGACTCGACCGTCTCTGGGGAGAATCCCGTCCCGGAGGTCAGGACGAGGTCCGCCTCGGCGAAGCTCGCCGAGACCGAGTTGTACGCCGTCTGCTTGACGATGTCCGAGCCGAGCAGGGCCGCGGCGACGAAGGCCGAGCCGAGCGCGATCGCGATGCCCGCCGCGACGAGGCGGCCCCCGCCGCGGCGCAGCTGGGCGAGGACGAAGCCGCGCATCAGGCGACCGTCCCGACAGGCGTCTCGAGCGAGCGCAGTGCGTCGAGGCCTGCGAGGACCGACTCGGGGGTCGGGTCGTCGATCGTGCCGGCGATGCGTCCGTCGGCGATGAGCACGACGCGGTCGGCATAGGCGGCCGCGGTCGGGTCGTGCGTGACCATGATGACGGTGCGGCCGAGCTCGCGCACCGAGCGGCGCAGGAAGCTCAGCACCTCGGCGCCCGAGCGCGAGTCGAGGTTGCCCGTGGGCTCGTCGGCGAAGACGACCTCGGGGCGTGCGATCAGCGCGCGTGCGATCGCGACGCGCTGCTGCTGCCCGCCCGAGAGCTCCCCGGGTCGGTGCGTGAGGCGCTCGCGCAGCGCGAGGGTGTCGACGAGCGTGTCGAACCACCCGGTGTCGACCTTCGTGCCCGCGAGCTCGAGGGGCAGGGTGATGTTCTGCTCCGCGGTGAACATCGGCAGGAGGTTGAAGGACTGGAACACGAAGCCGACGCGCTCGCGGCGCAGGAGCGTCAGGGCGTCGTCGTCGAGCTTCGTGAGCTCGGTCTCGCCGAGGTGCACGGTCCCGCTCGTGGCCGAGTCGAGTCCGGCGAGCAGGTGCATGAGGGTCGACTTGCCCGAGCCCGAGGGGCCCATGATCGCGGTGAAGGCACCGGCGGCGAAGTCCACGTCGACGCCGGCGAGGGCGTGGACGGCGGCCGCGCCCTCGCCGTAGACCGTGGTCAGGCCGCGGGCGCGGACGGCTGGCGAGCCGGTGTCGGGGGCGTGCTGGGTCACGAGGGTTCTCCTTGGCTGAGTGACAACACCTCGACGTTAGGGGCGGGCCGGGCGCGGGCGCGTCGCCCCGGGGTCTGGTCCTCGCCTCCCCCCGCAGGGGGAGGGGGTCGGGGACGCGTCGTACCTCCGCCGACGACGGCGCCCCGCAGGTCTGGTCCTGTGGGTGCGGTCGGGCAGGTCAGCCGCGGTGCGGCTGGACGAGCCCCGAGTCGTAGGCCGCGACGACCGCCTGCACGCGGTCTCGTGCGCCGAGCTTGGCGAGGATGCGCCCGACGTGCGTCTTGACGGTCGCCTCCCCGACGAACAGCTCGCTCGCGATCTCGGAGTTCGAGCGCCCGCGGGCCATGAGCACGAGCACCTCGCGCTCGCGCTCGGTGAGCTGGTCGAGCCTCGCGTCGAGCTCGCTGCTCGCGCCCGGGTCGGGCAGGGCGGTCGCGAGGTGCTCGAGCAGGCGGCGCGTCGAGGACGGGGCGATCACGGCGTCGCCCGCGTGCACGGTGCGGATCGCGGCGAGCATCTCCTCGGGCGGGGCGTCCTTGAGCAGGAAGCCGCTCGCGCCCGCGCGGATCGCGGCGAGCACGTACTCGTCGAGGTCGAAGGTCGTCAGGACGATCACGCGCGGCAGCTCGCCCGCGGCCGTGAGGCGCTCGGTCGCGCCGATCCCGTCGATGCGCGGCATGCGGATGTCCATGAGGACGACGTCGACCTCGCCCGCGCGCGCGGCGGGCAGGATCGCGTCGAGCGCGTCCTGGCCGTCGTCGGCCTCGATCACGACCTCGAGGTCGGGCTGGGAGTCGATCACCATGCGGAAGCCCGCGCGCACGAGCTTCTGGTCGTCGACGAGGGCGACGCGGATCACGGGGAACCTCCAGGTGCGGGCAGCGGCAGCGTGGCACGGACCCGGAACCCGCCGCCGGGGCGCGGGCCGACCGTGAGCGTGCCACCGAGCATCATCGCGCGCTCGCGCATCCCGAGCAGTCCGTGCCCGCCGACGGCGTCCTCGTCGCTCAGGTCTGCTGCGGCGCCGCGCCCGTCGTCGGAGATCTCGAGGGACAGCGAGGTGTCGGTCCACTGCACGAGGAGCGTCACGGACGGGTCGGGCCCCGCGTGCTTCATGACGTTGGTGAGGGCCTCCTGGCAGATGCGGTACGCCGTGAGCCCGACCCCGGGTGGGAGGGCACGAGGTGTGCCCATCCGCACGAGCGACACGTTGAGCCCGCTCGCGCGCACCTGCTCGACGAGCGTCTCGAGGTCCCCCGAACCGGGCTGGGGGGCGAGCGCGCCGTCGTCGCCCGGCTCGCCGTCGTCCTCGCGCAGCACCCCGAGGAGGCGGCGCATGTCGGCGAGCGCGGCGCGGCCCGTCTCGGCGATCGTCTCGAGCGCGAAGGTCGCGGCGGCGGGGTCCTGCGTGCCCGCGTACCGCCCGCCGTCGGCCTGGGCGACCATGACGGTGAGGGAGTGGGCGACGATGTCGTGCATCTCGCGTGCGATCCGGGCGCGCTCGGTCTGGGCGGCGAGGCGCAGCTCCTGCTCACGCTCGACCGCGAGGCGGCGCATGCGGTCCTCGCGCGCGCGGAGCGCCTCGACGCGGGCGTGGCGCAGGCGTCCTGCGCCCCACGCGACGAGCACGAGCGGCATCGTGATCATGACGATCACGAGGCCCGTGCGCAGGTCGCCGCCCGCGGGTCCGCTGCGCACGACCACGTCCCACGCGAGCAGGACGCAGCCGAGCAGGCCCGAGCCGAGCGCGGTCAGGCTTGCCCAGCGCGGGCCGTACGCGGTCACGGCGTAGAGGGCGAGCAGCACGGCGCTCGCGTAGAAGCCGACCGCCTGGTAGCCCTGGCCGAGCACGACGACGCCCACGAGGTACACCGCGACGACCGAGGGCACCGGGTGGGTGCGCCGGAAGGCGAGCGGGACGCTCATCGTGAATGCGAGCGTGGGGCTCATGTCGACGAGCGCGAAGACGCCGCGGTCGATCGCGAGCGAGACGAGGAAGAAACTCGCGGCGAGCGCGGTGTCGACCGCGGGGGTCACCCAGCGGCGACGCGTGGGCAGCCCGTCGTCGTTCACCCCGCCAGACTAGGTTCGCCGGGGCGGGCGCGTCGTCGCCCCGCGGGGGGAGGTGCAGGTCCGTCGCGAGGCGGACCGGGCCGCACGGGGGTCGGACCGGGGCGATCCGGACTTTCGAAACCTTGCCGAGTCGAGGTGAGCACATGGGTCATTCATGACCTAGCATGGAGCGATGACGCGCGTGATCCTGGCCGAGGACGACCCGGCCATCGCCGAACCGCTCGCCCGCGCCCTCGGCAGGGAGGGCTACGACGTCGTCGTGCACGGCACCGGTCAGGGGGCGGTCGACGCCGCGGGTGAGGCCGACCTCATCGTGCTCGACCTCGGCCTGCCCGACATCGACGGCCTCGACGTCGCGCGTGCGATCCGCGGCAAGGGCCTGACCGTGCCCATCCTCATCCTCACCGCACGGGCCGACGAGGTCGACCTCGTCGTGGGTCTCGACGCAGGCGCGGACGACTACGTCACCAAGCCCTTCCGCCTCGCCGAGCTGCTCGCGCGGGTCCGGGCGCTGCTGCGCCGCACGCACGGCGAGCCGGTCGACGAGGACGAGGTCCAGGCCCAGAACATCCGGGTCGACGTCGCCGCGCACCGAGCCTTCCAGGACGACCGCGAGCTGCACCTGACCGCGAAGGAGTTCGAGCTGCTGCGCGTGCTCGTCGCCGCGGCGGGCACGGTCGTCTCGCGCGAGACGCTCATGCGCGAGGTGTGGGGAGCCGACCCGAACGGTTCGACCAAGACCCTCGACATGCACGTGTCGTGGCTGCGCCGCAAGCTCGGCGACGACGCGAACAACCCGCGCTACATCTCGACCGTGCGAGGCATGGGCTTCCGGTTCGAGACCCCGGGTGGCTAGGGTCGCCTAGTGCGCCGACGTGTCCTGCAGGCCACGGTGGCAGCAGTGACCGTGGCCGTCATCCTGCTCGGGTTCCCGCTCGCCTTCATCGGCGCGCAGATCGTGCGCCAGAACGAGGTGCGTGAGCTCGAGCAGCGTGCCGCAGGTCTCGCGCGCCAGGTCGACACGCGCCTCGAGCGCGGGATCGAGATCACCCCCGCGCTCCTCGAGCTGTACGTCGGTGGGGACCGCTCGCTCGCCGCCTCGGTGTTCGTCATCACCCCCGAGAACCACCAGCTCTCGGCGGGCCCACCCGTGACGGGGCAGGCGGTGCAGTCCTCGGTGCGCACCGAGCAGGGCGCGACGATCCTGCTGTTCGTCTCGCGCTGGGACCTGCTGTGGGTCTCGGCGCAGGTCGTGCTGCTCGTGATCGCCGCGGCCGTGGTCGCGTTCGCCGCGGGGATCGGCATGGCGCTGTGGCAGGCCAACCGGCTCGCGGCGCCCCTCGTGTACCTCGCGGCGATGGCCGAGATGCTCGGCTCGGGGCAGGTCAAGGGGCAGGTCGAGAAGTCCGGGGTCGAGGAGATCGACCAGGTCGCGCTCGAGCTCTCGCGCAGCGCGGACCGCATGGCCGACCGGCTCGCGGTCGAGCGCCAGTTCGCGGCGGACGCCTCGCACCAGCTGCGCACCCCGCTCACGGCGCTGTCGATGCGCATCGAGGAGATCACGCTCGCCGCGGAGACCGAGGAGGTGCGCGAGGAGGCCCGCATCGCCCTCGAGCAGGTCGAGCGTCTCGCGGACGTCGTCGACGACCTCCTCGCGCACTCGCGCCAGCAGCAGGGCGGCACGACCCAGCCGGTCCACCTGGTCGAGCTCGCCGAGCAGCAGATCGAGGAGTGGGCGCCCACCTTCGAGGCCGCGGGCCGCGCGCTCGAGCTCGAGGTCGAGCCGGACGTCTACGTGCTCGCGACCCCTGGGGCGCTGTCCCAGGTGCTCGCGACCCTCATCGAGAACTCCCTCAAGCACGGCGCGGGGACCACGTGGGTGCGTTCACGTCCCTCCGGACCCGGCGACGGCACGGTCCTCGAGGTCGGCGACGACGGTGAGGGCGTCGACGACGACCTCGCCCCGCGCATCTTCGAGCGGGAGGTCTCGGGCGGGTCCGGGACGGGGCTGGGTCTCTCGCTCGCGCGCGACCTCGTCGCGGCCGACGGCGGCCGGCTCGAGCTCGCGCAACGCCGTCCTGCGGTGTTCGCGGTGTTCCTCACGGGCGTGCCGCGCTCGCTCGACCCCAAGGTGCTCCTGCCCAAGGGCTCGGTGCTGTCGAGCCCGACCCCGCCCTCGATCGACCGCTGAGGCCTACGGGCGCTGCTCGGGGGCGCCGTCGTCGGCGTGCTCGCGGCCCACCTTGGCAAGCGGGGTGCCCGTGAAGACGAGGTACTTGTAGCAGAAGAAGCGGAACACGGTCCCGAGCCCGACGCCCACGACGTTCGCGGCGATGTTGTCCGCGAGCGGGCTCGTGAGGTCGAGCACGTAGTGGGAGAACCACAGGCACGCGACCGCGATCGCCATCCCGCCGCCGTTGACGAGCGCGAACATCACGAGCTCGCGCACGCGCCCCTCGGTGCGCTGCGCCGCGAAGGTCCAGTAGCGGTTGCCGAGCCACGACACGAGCGTCGCGACCACGACCGAGATCACCTTCGCGGTGAGCGGCTTGTGCCCGAGCACCTCCCCGGGGCCGAAACGCAAGAGGTTGAACAGCCCGAGGTCGACGACGTACGCGACGGCCCCGACCGAGCCGAAGCGGGCCAGCTCGGCGAGGCGCTGGCCCCACGAGCGGCGGGCACGGTCGGTGGTGGGCACCCGCGGAGGATATCCCGGACGTGCCGCTAGGCTCGCCCGCGTGGATGCACCAGTCGTGGCGGTGGTGGGGGGCGGGCAGCTCGCCCGCATGATGGCGGCCCCCGCGGCGGCGCTCGGTGTCGAGCTGCGCGTGCTCGTCGAGTCTGCGCAGGCCTCGGCGGCCCAGGTCGTGCGGCAGGCGCCCGTGGGCATGCCCGCCGACGACGGCGCCCTCGCGCGCCTCGTGCGCGAGCCCTCGCCGGCCGCGGTGCTCACCTTCGAGCACGAGCACGTGCCCGGCGAGGTGCTGCGCGGGCTCGCGGCGCAGGGAGTCTCGGTCCAGCCCGGCGCGGACGCGCTCGTGCACGCGCAGGACAAGGTCGTCATGCGCTCGCGGCTCGAGGCGCTCGGTGCTCCCGTGCCGCGCTGGGCCGCGGTCGGCTCGCCCACCGAGCTCGCCGACTTCCTCGCGGGCGTGGGCGGGCGCGCCGTGGTCAAGACCGCGCGCGGGGGGTACGACGGCAAGGGGGTGCGGGTCGTCGAGGACCCGCGCGACGTCGACGACTGGTTCGCTGCCGCAGCACATGGCGGGCCCGGGCTGCTCGCGGAAGAGCTCGTGGGCTTCACGCGCGAGCTCGCGGTGCTCGCGGCACGCTCGCCCTCGGGCGAGGTGCGCACGTGGCCGGTCGTCGAGTCGCTCCAGGTCGAGGGGGTGTGCTACCTCGTGACCGCGCCCGCGCCGAACCTCGACCCGGCGACCGAGGCCGTCGCGCGCGAGGTCGCGGTCCAGGTGGCCGAGGGGCTCGGCGTCACGGGGGTGCTCGCGGTCGAGATGTTCGAGGTGCGCGGTGCGGACGGGGCGCCGGGGGTGCTCGTCAACGAGCTCGCGATGCGCCCGCACAACTCGGGGCACTGGACGATCGACGGCGCGGTCACGAGCCAGTTCGAGCAGCACCTGCGGGCCGTGCTCGACCTGCCGCTCGGGGACACGAGCCCGCGTGCGCCGTGGACCGTCATGGCGAACGTGCTCGGCTCTGCGCGCGATCGGCTCTCCGACGGCGTGGCGCAGGTCGCCGCGCTCGATGCGGGTGCCAAGGTGCATGTGTACGGCAAGGACGTGCGGCCGGGCCGCAAGCTCGGCCACGTCACGGTGAGCGGTGCGGACCTCGAGCAGGTGCGTGCCCGGGCCGAGGCGGCCGCTGCGGTGCTGCGCGGCGACGACTCGGGCCCGATCTACCGGGGAGGGGTCGCAGATGGGTGACGAGCTCGTCGGGATCGTCATGGGTTCGGACTCGGACTGGCCGGTCATGCAGGGCGCGGCCGAGGCGCTGCGCGAGTTCGACGTGGCGCACGAGGTCGACGTCGTCTCGGCGCACCGCCAGCCGCGCGAGATGCTCGCCTACGGGCGCGAGGCCGCGCGGCGCGGGCTGCGCGTCATCATCGCGGGCGCCGGGGGAGCGGCGCACCTGCCGGGCATGCTCGCCTCGACGACGGTGCTGCCCGTGATCGGTGTGCCCGTGCCGCTCAAGCACCTCGACGGGATGGACTCGCTGCTGTCGATCGTGCAGATGCCTGCGGGCGTCCCGGTCGCGACGGTCTCGATCGGCGGGGCCCGCAACGCGGGGCTGCTCGCGGTGCGCATCCTCGCGGCGGGCACCGACACGGTCGCGCTGCGCCTGCGCCAGGCGATGGCCGAGTTCCAGATCGCGCTCGGCGAGCAGGCGCGCCTCAAGGGCGACAACCTGCGCGCCTCGCTCGGGGACGCGCCGTCGTCGGGCGCGGGGCTCGGCGGGCCGCTGTAGCCCTCGACCGGACACCGTCGGGGGACCGCCCGCCAGGCCGCGGGCGTGCGCCGTCGGCGGCGTGGTGCGAGACGTCGCGGGACGTCCCTGATCGGGGCGGGTGCGTGCACCTAGACTCGTCGCGATGAGCGTCATGGTCACCGGCGGGGCCGGGTACATCGGAGCACACGTCGTGAGGAGCCTGCGGGAGGCGGGGCACGCCGTCGTCGTCGTCGACGACCTGTCCACGGGGCGCGCCGAGCGGGTCGGTGACGCACCACTCGTCGAGCTCGACCTTGCTGCGCCCGGGGCGCGCGAGCGGCTCGAGGAGGTCGTCGCGCAGCACGGCGTCGAGGGCGTCGTGCACCTCGCGGCCAAGAAGCAGGTCGGGGAGTCCGTGCAGCGGCCCGACTGGTACCACGAGCAGAACGTGGGCGGCCTCGAGACGCTGCTCGCCGCGATGCGTGCGGGCGGGGTCGAGCGCCTCGTGTTCTCCTCCTCGGCCGCGGTGTACGGCGAGCCGCCCTCGGGCCTCGTGGGCGAGGGCGACCAGACCCGCCCGATCAACCCGTACGGGGCCACGAAGCTTGCCGGTGAGCGACTCGTCGCGGCGGCGGGTGCCGCGTGGGGGCTGCGACACGTCTCGCTGCGCTACTTCAACGTCGCGGGCGCGGGGGCTGACGACCTGGGCGACCCCGCGGTGCTCAACCTCATCACGATCGTGTTCGACCTGCTCGACCAGGGGCGTGCACCGCGCATCTTCGGCGACGACTACCCGACCCCGGACGGCACGTGCATCCGCGACTACGTGCACGTGCAGGACCTTGCCGAGGCGCATGTCGCGGCCTTGGACCATCTCGACCGGCCCGAGCGCGAGCACGCGGTGCTCAACGTCGGCACCGGGACGGGCGCCTCGGTGCGCGAGGTGCTTGCCGCGGTGCGCCGGGCCACGGGGGACAAGACCGAGCCTGAGGTCGTCGAGCGTCGCCCGGGCGACCCGGCCGAGCTCGTCGCCCGCGTCGACCGCATCGCAGAGGTACTCGGCTGGCGCGCCCGCTTCGACCTCGACGACGCCGTCACGAGCGCCTGGTCCGCATGGCGCCACGACCGCGCTGCAGGCTTGGCCCCCATCCGCGCAGCACGGTGAGATAAGAGGCCGATTTGCGCCCTTCGACTAGGTGCTAGCACCTAGTCGAAGGGCGCAAATCGGCCTCTTATCTCACCGTGCTGCGCGGATGGGGGCCAAGCCTGCAG
>JAJUHG010000047.1 GCA_029267995.1 Micrococcales bacterium | reverse complement strand
GGTGCTCGGCGACGGCGTCGTCGGGGATGGACCTCGCGAGTGCCTCGAGCCGGTCGAGGTGGTGCATGCCGATCTCGACGACCTGGTCGTTCAGGATGTCGTTGACCCGGGCTATGTCTCCCGCGGCGAGCGCAGCCTCGGCCTGCGCCATCAGCTCGCCGGCCCGCTGGACGGCCTCGTCGGGGTGCGCGTCGCTCATGCCCTGATCGTGCCAGGTCTCGGCGCGTCCTTGCGCCGGTCGCGGGTCATGCTCGCTCAGTCGAGCGCATCGACGCTCACGCCCCGCGCGGCGAGCGCCTCGGCACCGCCGTCGCGCGCGGTGAGCACCCAGATCCCCTCGGGCAGTATCGCGACCGTGTGCTCCCAGTGCGCCGCGCGCGAGCCGTCGGACGTGACGACGGTCCAGTCGTCCTCGAGCACCTGGGTGTGGCGTGAGCCCCGCGTGAGCATCGGCTCGATCGCGAGGCACATCCCTGCCTTGAGTCGCGGACCGCGGTCCCGCGCGCGGTAGTTGAGGACCTCGGGCGGCTGGTGCATCGCGCTCCCGATCCCGTGGCCGACGTACTCCTCGACGATTCCGTAGCGCTCGCCGCGGTTCTTGCCGGCCGCGACCGCGAGGTCGACGACCTCCTCGACGGCCTCGCCCACGGCTGAGAGTCGGCCGCCGGTCGCGAGCGCCGCGATCCCGGCCCACATGGCTGCCTCGGTCGTCTCGACGAGCTCGAGGTCGGCGGGGTCGGTCGCCTCGCCGACGACGGTCGAGAATGCCGAGTCGCCGTGCCAGCCGTCGACGACGGCGCCGCAGTCGACCGACACGACGTCGCCCTGCGCGAGCACACGGCTCCCGGGGATGCCGTGCACGACCTCGTCGTTGACCGAGACGCACAGCACGGCCGGGTAGCCGTGGTAGCCGAGGAAGGACGGCGTCGCTCCCGCCGCGGCGATGACCTCGCGCGCGACCTCGTCGAGATCGCCGGTCGTGGCCCCCGGGACGGCGGCGGCGCGCACCGCGTCGAGCGCGTCGGCGACGACGAGCCCTGCGCGGCGCATCGCGCGGACCTGCTCGACCGTCTTGTACTCGATGCGGTCCCTGCCGAGCATGCGGGCCTCTAGGCGGTGACGGCGGTCACGGCGTCGAGGATGCGGCGCGTGACCTCGTCGATCTCGCCGATGCCGTCGACCCGGGCGAGCAGGCCACGCTCGGCGTACGCCTCGGTGAGCGGGGCGGTCTGCTCGTCGTAGATGTCGAGGCGGCGTGCGATGACGTCCTCGGTGTCGTCCTCACGGCCCTCGATCTCGGCGCGGCGGCGCAGCCGCTCGAGCAGCTCGGCACGGTCGGCCGTGAGCTCGACGACCGCGTCGAGGCGCACGTCGAGGTCCGCGAGGATCGCGTCGAGCTCGTCGACCTGGGCCGCGTTGCGCGGGTAGCCGTCAAGCAGGAAGCCGCCGCGGGCGTCGTCCTGCGCGAGCCGGTCGCGCACCATCGCGTTCGTGACCTCGTCGGGGACGAGCTCACCCTTCGCGGAGTACTCCTGGGCGAGGCGTCCGAGCTCGGTGCCGCCCTTGATGTTCGCCCGGAAGATGTCCCCGGTCGAGATCGCGGGGACGCCGTACTTCTCGGCAAGACGTGCGGCCTGCGTGCCCTTGCCGGAGCCCTGCGGGCCCATGATGACGATCCGGGTCAACGGAGGAACCCTTCGTAGTGACGCTGCTCGAGCTGGGACTGGATCTGCTTGACGGTCTGCAGCCCGACACCGACGACGATGATGATCGACGTGCCGCCGAACGGGATCTGCTGCGTGACGCCCATGAACAGGAAGGCGAGCGTGGGCAGCAGCGCGATCGTCGCGAGGTACAGCGACCCGGGCCACGTGATGCGCGTGATGACGTAGTCGAGGTAGTCGGCGGTGGGGCGACCTGCCCTGATCCCGGGGATGAAGCCCCCGTACTTCTTCATGTTGTCCGCAACCTCGTCCGGGTTGAACGTGATCGCGGTGTAGAAGAACGCGAAGAAGATGATCATCACGACGAACATCGCGTTGTACGCGAAGCTGTTCGGGTCGGCGATGTACTGCTGGATCCATAGGACGCGCGGGTCCTCGGGGTTGCCGAACTGCACGAACATCATCGGGATCGACAGGATCGACTGGGCGAAGATCACGGGGATCACGTTCGCCATGTTGATCTTGATCGGGATGAACGTGCTCGTGCCGCCGAACATGCGACGGCCCACCATGCGCTTGGCGTACTGGACCGGGATGCGCCGCTCGGACTGCTCGACGAACACCACGACCGCGAACACCGCAAGGATCACGACGAGCGCGACCGCGAGCTTCTGCGCACCGTTGTTCGAGCCGGCGATCGAGGACAGCGCCGCGGGGAAGCCGGCCGCGATCGAGCTGAAGATCAGCAGCGACATGCCGTTGCCGACGCCGCGCTCGGTGATGAGCTCGCCGAGCCACATGATGATCGTCGTGCCCGTGGTCATCACGAGGACCATGAGCATGATCGTGCCCACCGAGTCGTCCGGGATGATCGGCACGGTGCAGCCCGGGAACAGCGCCCCCGAGTTGGCGATCGTGATGATCGTCGCCGACTGCATCACCGCAAGGCCGACCGTGAGGTACCGCGTGTACTGCGTGAGCTTCGCGGTGCCCGACTGGCCCTCCTTGTGCAGGGCCTCGAAGTGCGGGATGACCGCACGCAGGACCTGCACGATGATGCTCGCCGTGATGTACGGCATGATCCCGAGCGCGAACACCGAGAGCTGCAGGAGCGCGCCTCCCGAGAACAGGTTGATCAGGCCGAGGGCCGTCGTCTGCTCTGCGGAGACCGCGATGCACTGCTGGACGTTCGAGTAGGAGACCCCGGGCGTGGGCAGCAAGGAGCCCACGCGGAAGATCACCACGATCCCGATCGTGAACAGCAGCTTCTTCCGCAGGTCGGGCGTCCTGAACGCCCGGGCGAATGCGCCTAGCACCTAACCTCCTGCAACGCCCACGGGCGCGATCGGTCGAAGTCCGGCAAGGGACGCCGACGAGCCTACGTCAGTCCTCGCTGATCGAGCCGCCGGCCGCGAGGATCTTCTCACGCGCCGACGTGGACAGGGCGTCGACCGTGACCTCGAGCTTCACGGACACCTCACCGGTCCCGAGCACCTTGACAGGCTGGCCCTTGCGGACGGCACCCTTCGCGACGAGGTCCTCGACGGTCACCGTGCCACCCGAGGGGTAGAGCTCGGAGAGCCGGTCGAGGTTCACGACCTGGTACTCGGTGCGGAACGGGTTCTTGAAGCCGCGCAGCTTGGGCAGACGCATGTGCAGCGGCATCTGACCACCCTCGAACGCGGCGGGCACCTGGTAACGGGCCTTGGTGCCCTTGGTGCCACGACCCGCGGTCTTGCCGCCCTTGCCGGCCTCACCACGACCGACGCGGGTCTTGCGGGTGTGCGCACCGGGCGCGGGACGCAGGTGGTGCACGCGCAGCAGACCGCCCGAGCCCGGCGTCGTCGAGGAGGGCTCGGCCTTCGTGGCCGGGGCCTTCTTCGCGGGCGCCTTCTTCGCGGGGGCCGACTCGCTCGCCTTCGCGGCGGACTTCTTCGCCGCAGGCTCGCTCGTCTTCTTCGCAGCCGTCTTCTTCGCCGCGGTCTCCTCGGTGGCGGACTTCTCGTCCGCCGCCTTCTTCTCAGCCATCACTCCACCTCTTCGACCGCGACGAGGTGCGCCACCGTGTCGACCATGCCGCGGATCTCAGGACGGTCCTCCTTGACGACGACGTCGCCGATCCGCTTCAGGCCGAGGCTGCGCAGCGTGTCGCGCTGGTTCTGCTTGCCGCCGATCTCGGACTTCGTCTGGGTCACCTTCAGGCGAGGCATCAGGCGGTCACCTCCGCAGGCTTGGCGTTGCCCGCCGCCTGGGCGCGCAGGAGCGCGGCGGGGGCGACGTGGTCGAGCGGGAGGCCACGGCGAGCCGCGACCGCCTCGGGCTGCTCGAGCGAGCGGAGCGCGTCGACCGTGGCGTGCACGATGTTGATCGCGTTGGACGAGCCGAGCGACTTGCTCAGCACGTCGTGGATGCCGGCGCACTCGAGGACCGCGCGCACCGGACCACCGGCGATCACACCGGTTCCCGGGCTCGCGGGGCGCAGGAAGACGACACCTGCGGCAGCCTCACCCTGGACGGGGTGCGGGATCGTGCCCTGGATGCGCGGGACGCGGAAGAAGCTCTTCTTCGCCTCCTCGACACCCTTGGCGATCGCCGCGGGCACCTCCTTGGCCTTCCCGTAGCCGACGCCTACCGTGCCGTCGCCGTCGCCGACGACGACGAGCGCCGTGAAGCTGAAGCGGCGGCCGCCCTTGACGACCTTCGAGACGCGGTTGATCGAGACGACGCGCTCGAGGAACTGGCTCTTGTCGCCCGAGTCGCGACGGTTGTCCCGACGGTTGTCCCGACGCTCACCGCGGCGCTCGCGGCCCTCGGAGCCGCCAGCACCACCGGCGGCGCCGGTCGTGTTGCGCTGTGGTCCAGCCATCAGTGGTTCCTTCGCTCTCGTACGTTCTGCTTGACCGTGATCACAGCGCGAGACCTCCCTCGCGCGCGCCGTCGGCGACGGCGGCGACACGACCGTGGTACTTGTTGCCGCCGCGGTCGAACACGACGGCCTCGATGCCGGCCTTCTTGGCGCGCTCGGCGACGAGCTCGCCGACCTTGCGCGCACGGGCCGTCTTGTCGGCGTCGGCGAGCGCACGCACGTCGGCCTCGATCGTCGAGGCGTGCACGAGGGTGCGACCCACCGTGTCGTCGACGATCTGCGCCGTGACGTGACGCGCCGAGCGCGTCACGACGAGACGGGGACGAGCAGGCGTGCCGACGATCTTCTTGCGCACCCGCAGGTGCCGGCGACCGCGCGCGGCCGAGCGGCCCTTGCCACGAATCTGCAGAGCCATGGGTTACTTACCAGCCTTTCCGGCCTTGCGCTTGACGACCTCGTCCGCGTAGCGCACGCCCTTGCCCTTGTACGGCTCGGGCTTGCGGATCTTGCGGATGTTCGCAGCGACCTCGCCGACCTGCTGCTTGTCGATCCCGGAGACCGAGAACTTGGTCGGGGACTCGACCGTGAACGTGATGCCCTCGGGGGCCTTGACGAGCACAGGGTGGCTGAAGCCGAGCGCGAACTCGAGGTCCGAGCCCTTCGCCTGCACGCGGTAACCGGTGCCGACGATCTCGAGCTTCTTCTCGTAGCCCTCGGTCACGCCGACCACGAGGTTGGCGAGCAGCGTGCGGGTGAGCCCGTGCAGCGCGCGCGAGTCGCGCTCGTCGTTCGGACGGGCGACCACGAGGGCGCCGTCGTCGTCGCGCGACACCTGGATGTCGCCCGCGACGCGGTGCGACAGCGTGCCCTTGGGGCCCTTGACGGTCACCTCGGCGCCGTCGATCGTGACGTCCACGCCGGCCGGGACCGGAACGGGGACCTTGCCAATGCGAGACATGGTTTCTCCTCTCGGTCTCGGGCTACCAGACGTAGGCGAGGACTTCCCCGCCCACACCCTTCGTGGCTGCCTGCTTGTCGGTGAGCAGACCGGAGGACGTGGAGAGGATCGCCACGCCGAGGCCGCCGAGCACCTTGGGCAGGTTGGTGGCCTTCGCGTACACGCGCAGACCGGGCTTCGACACGCGCTTGACGCCCGCGAGCGAGCGCTCACGGTTCGGGCCGAACTTGAGCTCGATCGTGAGCGTCTTGCCCACGCGCGCGTCCTCGACGCTCCACCCCGTGATGTAGCCCTCCGCCTGGAGGATCTCGGCGATGTTCTGCTTGAGCTTCGAGTACGGCATCGAGACCGTCTCGTGGTACGCCGAGTTCGCGTTGCGCAGCCGGGTCAGCATGTCTGCGATCGGGTCAGTCATTGTCATGGTGGGTTCGCACCCTTCCTCGCCGTGGTATCCGTCGGCCCGTGAGGGCTACGGACGGACCTGCGACGTCGTGGTTACCAGCTGCTCTTCGTGACGCCGGGGAGCTCGCCGCGGTGCGCCATCTCGCGCAGGCACACACGGCAGAGGCCGAACTTGCGGTACACCGAGCGCGGACGCCCGCACCGCTGGCACCGGGAGTAGCCACGCACCTTGAACTTCGGCGTGGCCTTGGCCTTGTTGACCAGCGCGGTCTTCGCCATGGTCAGTCCTCCTTGAAGGGGAAGCCGAGACGGCGCAGGAGCGAGCGCCCCTCGTCGTCGGTCGTGGCCGTCGTCACGATGGTGATGTCCATCCCCCGGACGCGGTCGATCTTGTCCTGGTCGATCTCGTGGAACATCGACTGCTCCGTGAGGCCGAACGTGTAGTTGCCGTGCCCGTCGAACTGACGCGGCGACAGGCCGCGGAAGTCACGGATGCGGGGCAGGGCGGTCGAGAGCATGCGGTCGAGGAACTCCCACATGCGGTCGCCGCGCAGCGTGACGTGCGCGCCGATCGGCATGCCCTCGCGCAGCTTGAACTGCGCGATCGACTTGCGGGCCTTGGTGACCTGCGGCTTCTGGCCCGTGATGAGGCTCAGGTCGCGCACGGCGCCCTCGATGAGCTTCGCGTCGCGTGCGGCGTCACCGACGCCCATGTTCACGACGACCTTGACCACGCGGGCCACCTGGTTGACGTTCTCGTGGCCGAACTCCTCGCGCAGCGCGGGCACGATCTCCTCGCGGTAGCGCGTCTTGAGGCGCGGCGTGATGGTCTCGGTGCTCATGCGATGTCCTTACCGGAGCGCTTGGCGACGCGGACGCGGACCGTCTTCGTCGCACCGTCGCGCTCGACCTGCTCGAGGCGGTAGCCGACCCGGGTGCCCTTCTTGGTCTCCGGGTCGACGACCATGACGTTGCTCACGTGGATCGGCGCCTCGACGGTCTCGATGCCGCCGGTGCGCGTGCCACGGGTCGAGCGGCCGGGCTTGACGTGACGAGTCACGCGCTGCACGCCCTCGACGATGACGCGGTCGGAGTCCTTGAGGACCTCGAGGACGCGCCCCTCCTTGCCGCGGTCGCGGCCGGCGATGACGACGACGAGGTCGCCCTTCTTGACCTTGGCCATGCTCAGATCACCTCCGGTGCGAGCGAGATGATCTTCATGAACCGCTTGTCACGCAGCTCGCGGCCCACGGGGCCGAAGATGCGCGTGCCACGGGGCTCGCCGTCGTTCTTGAGGATCACGGCTGCGTTCTCGTCGAACTTGATGTACGAGCCATCCGGGCGGCGGCGCTCCTTGCGGGTGCGCACGATGACCGCCTTGACGACGTCGCCCTTCTTGACGTTGCCGCCGGGGATGGCGTCCTTGACGGTGGCGACGATCGTGTCGCCGATGCCGGCATAGCGACGTCCCGAGCCGCCGAGCACGCGGATGCACAAGATCTCCTTGGCTCCGGTGTTGTCGGCGACGCGCAGTCGCGACTCCTGCTGGATCATGAGCTGAACTCCTGTCGTCTGCCGGTTCTCGCGGTGCGAGCCTGGCCGAACGGGGTGGTCGGGTGGATGGCTACTTGGCCTTCTCGAGGATCTCCACGACGCGCCAGCGCTTGGTCGCGCTCAGCGGGCGGGTCTCCATGATCTGGACCAGGTCGCCGATGCCGGCGGCGTTGGCCTCGTCGTGCGCCTTGACCTTGCTCGAACGGCGAAGGACCTTGCCGTAGAGCGGGTGCTTGACGCGGTCCTCGACCTCGACGACAACGGTCTTGTCCATCTTGTCGCTGACCACGTAGCCACGACGCGTCTTGCGGTAGTTGCGGGCGTCGGCCGCGGCCGTCGTGCCCGTCGTCTTGTCGTTGCTCATCGTCACTTCACTCGCTCACGCTCGGTGCGGTACGGATGCCGAGCTCGCGCTCGCGCAGGATCGTGTAGATCCGCGCGATGTCGCGGCGCACGGCCTTGAGCCGCCCGTGGCTCTCCAGCTGGCCGGTGGCCGACTGGAAACGCAGGTTGAACAGCTCTTCCTTGGCCTTCTTGAGCTCGGCGACGAGCTGCTCGTCGTCGAGCCCGTCCAGGTCGCTCGGCGAGAGGCCCTTGGTACCGATGGCCATCAGGCACCTCCCTCACGGACGACGAAACGGGTCTTCATGGGCAGCTTGTGCTGCGCGCGGCGCATGGCCTCGCGCGCGAGCTCCTCGGGGACACCCGCGAGCTCGAACACCACGCGGCCCGGCTTGACGTTCGCGACCCACCACTCGGGCGAGCCCTTGCCGGAACCCATGCGGGTCTCGGCGGGCTTCTTGGTCAGCGGACGGTCGGGGTAGATGTTGATCCACACCTTGCCGCCACGCTTGATGTGACGGGTCATCGCGATTCGCGCGGCCTCGATCTGGCGGTTCGTGACGTAGGCGGGCTCGAGAGCCTGGATGCCGAAGTCGCCGAACGCGATCGACGTGCCACCCTTCGCGGCGCCGGAGCGCCCCGGGTGGTGCTGCTTGCGGTGCTTGACCCTGCGCGGGATCAGCATGGCTCAGGCCTCCGTTCCGGTGGTCTCGCCACTCGCGGCAGGCGCCTCGGCCGCGGGGGCGGCGGCAGGTGCCTCGGTGCGAGGGGCGTCGCTGCGGCGGCCACCACGAGCCGGACGGTCGCCCCGACCACGGGGGCCGCGCGGCGCGGCGGACGCCTGCTGCAGGGCGAACTCCTTCTCGGTCATGTCGCCCTTGTAGATCCAGACCTTGACGCCGATGCGGCCGAAGGTCGTGCGGGCCTCGTAGAGCCCGTAGTCGATGTTCGCGCGCAGCGTGTGCAGGGGCACGCGACCCTCGCGGTAGAACTCGCTGCGGCTCATCTCGGCGCCACCGAGGCGGCCCGAGCACTGGACACGGATGCCCTTGGCGCCGGCGCGCTGCGCGGCCTGGATGCCCTTGCGCATCGCGCGACGGAACGAGACACGGCTCGCGAGCTGCTCGGCGATGCCCTGTGCGACGAGCTGGGCGTCGATCTCGGGGTTCTTGACCTCGAGGATGTTGAGCTGGACCTGCTTGCCGGTGAGCTTCTCGAGCTCGCCGCGGATGCGGTCCGCCTCGGCGCCACGGCGACCGATCACGATGCCCGGGCGGGCCGTGTGGATGTCCACGCGGACGCGGTCGCGGGTGCGCTCGATCTCGACCTTGGCGATTCCGGCGCGCTCGAGGCCCGTGGCCATGAGCTTGCGGATCGCG
The DNA here is from genome assembly GCA_029267995.1 of Micrococcales bacterium. Lineage (GTDB taxonomy): Bacteria > Actinomycetota > Actinomycetes > Actinomycetales > Cellulomonadaceae > JAAYZM01. Next base: position 4,986 of record JAJUHG010000047.1, on the reverse strand, counting down.
ACGTCCTCGCGGACGTAGTCGCGGTAGCGCTGACCGGGCTTGGTGCTGTCGGCGAACCAGCGCGAACGGTGGTCGGTGGTGATGCCCAGGCGGTACCCGAGCGGGTTGACCTTCTGTCCCACTATCGGGTCCTCTCCTTCTTCTCGGCGGGCGCGACCACCACGGTGATGTGGCTGGTGCGCTTCAGGATCCGGCCGGCACGCCCCTGGGCGCGCGGCTGGTATCGCTTGAGCGTGGGGCCCTCGTCGACGAACGCCTCGGTGATCACGAGCTCGCCCTCGTCGAACCGCTCGTTCGCGAGGTCGGCCTTGACGCGGGCGTTCGCGATCGCGCTGCGGACGACCTTGAGCACGGGCTCGCTCGCGGCCTGCGGTGCGAAGCTGAGCACCGTGACCGCCTCGGCTGCCTGCTTGCCACGGATCAGGTCCACGACGCGCCGGGCCTTCATCGGCGTCACGCGGACGAACCGCGCTTGCGCCTTGGCTTCCATTGCTGTCCTGCCTTCTTGTCTCTGGGTCCTGGGGGACTCTCGTTCGGTGTCGCTGCCGGGCCGGGGCCTCAGCGGCGACGCGCCTTACGGTCGTCCTTCACGTGGCCGCGGAAGGTCCGCGTGGGGGCGAACTCGCCGAGCTTGTGGCCGACCATCGCCTCGGTGACGAAGACGGGCACGTGCTTGCGGCCGTCGTGGACCGCGAAGGTGTGGCCGAGGAAGTCGGGCGTGATGACCGACCGACGGGACCACGTCTTGATGACGTTCTTGGTCCCCTTCTCGTTCTGAGCGTCCACCTTCTTCTGCAGGTGGCCGTCGACGAAGGGGCCCTTCTTCAGGCTGCGAGGCATGGTTCAGGCTCCTGTTCAGCGCTTCTTGCCGGTACGCCGACGGCGCACGATGAGCTTGTCGCTCGGCTTGTTGGGACGACGGGTGCGGCCCTCGGGCTGACCCCACGGGCTGACCGGGTGCCGGCCGCCGGAGGTCTTGCCCTCGCCACCACCGTGGGGGTGGTCGACCGGGTTCATCGCGACACCGCGCACGGCAGGGCGCTTGCCCTTCCAGCGCATGCGGCCCGCCTTGCCCCAGCTGATGTTCGACTGCTCGGCGTTGCCGACCTCGCCGATCGTCGCGCGGCAGCGCGCGTCGACGTTGCGGATCTCGCCCGAGGGCAGACGCAGCTGCGCGTACGGGCCGTCCTTCGCGACGAGCTGGACCGAGGTGCCGGCCGAGCGGGCGAGCTTCGCGCCACCGCCGGGCTTGAGCTCGATCGCGTGGATGACCGTACCGGTCGGGATGTGGCGCAGCGGCAGGTTGTTGCCGGGCTTGATGTCCGCGGTCGGGCCGTTCTCGACGACGTCGCCCTGCTTGAGCTTGTTCGGCGCGAGGATGTAGCGCTTCTCGCCGTCGGCGTAGTGCAGCAGCGCGATGCGCGCGGTGCGGTTCGGGTCGTACTCGATGTGCGCGACCTTGGCGGGCACGCCGTCCTTGTCGTTGCGACGGAAGTCGATGACGCGGTAGGCGCGCTTGTGGCCACCACCCTGGTGACGGGTCGTGATCCGGCCGGTGTTGTTACGGCCACCCTTGTTGTGCAGCGGGCGGACGAGCGACTTCTCCGGCTCGGAGCGCGTGATCTCGACGAAGTCGGCGACGGACGAGCCGCGGCGGCCCGGCGTCGTCGGCTTGTACTTGCGGATTCCCACGATGAGTCCTTACTGGTCAGGGGCGGTCAGCCGACCGACCCGCCGAAGATGTCGATCGAGCCCTCGCGGAGCGTGACGATCGCCCGCTTGGTGTCCTTGCGCTTGCCGAGGCCAAAGCGCGTGCGACGCGTCTTGCCCGGGCGGTTGGCCGTATTGACCGAGTCGACCTTCACGCCGAACACCTGCTCGACGGCGATCTTGATCTCGGTCTTGTTGGCGCGCGGGTCGACGAGGAAGGTGTACTTGCCCTCGTCGAGCAGCGTGTAGCTCTTCTCGGAGACGACCGGCGCGATGAGGATGTCGCGCGGGTCCTTGCCCGGGTTCGTCACTTCGTCTCCTCCTGCGCCTCGGACTCGGTCGCGACGGCCTTCGCGCCGCGGCCCGTGGCGGGACCGGCGACGAGCACGTCGAGAGCGGCGCGCGTGAACACGACGTCCTGCGAGGTGAGCACGTCGTAGGTGTTGAGCTGGTCGACCGCGAGGACGTGGACGTCCGCGAGGTTGCGCAGCGACTTCCAGGCGACGTCGTCCTCGCGCGTGAGCACGACGAGCGCCGAGCGGCCCTGCGTGAGGCCTGCGAGGGCCGCGAGCGCGGCCTTCGTCGACGGCGCCTCGCCGAGACCGAAGCCCTCGACGACGTGCACGCGACCGGCGCGGGCGCGGTCCGAGAGCGCACCGCGCAGCGCGGCGGCCTTCATCTTCTTGGGGGTGCGCTGGCTGTAGTCGCGCGGCACGGGGCCGTGCACGACGCCGCCGCCCGCGAACTGCGGGGCGCGCACCGAGCCCTGACGGGCGCGGCCGGTGCCCTTCTGGCGGTACGGCTTGCGGCCACCACCACGGACCTCGCCACGCGTCTTGACCGCGTGGGTGCCCTGGCGCGCCGCGGCGAGCTGCGCCACGACGACCTGGTGGATGAGGGGGACGTTGGTCTGGACGTCGAAGAGCTCGCCGGGCAGCTCGGCCGTGCCGGCCTTCTTGCCCTGGGCGTCCACGACGTCGACGGTCACGTTCTCGGCCATGTCAGCCTCACGCACCCTTCACGGCGTTACGCACGAGCACGACGCCGCCCTTGGGGCCGGGGATGGCGCCCTTGACGAGCAGCAGCCCCTTCTCGGCGTCGACCGCGTGCACGGTCAGGTTCTGGACGGTCTGGCGCACGTTGCCCATGCGGCCAGCCATGCGCATGCCCTTGAACACGCGGCCGGGCGTCGCCGCCCCGCCGATCGAGCCGGGCTTGCGGTGGTTGCGGTGCGCACCGTGCGAGGCGCTCGCACCGCCGAAGCCGTGCCGCTTCATGACGCCTGCGGTGCCCTTGCCCTTGGTCGTGCCGACGACGTCGACCTTCGACCCGGCCTCGAAGGCCTCGACGGTGATCTCCTGGCCGAGCGAGTACTCGCCCGCGTCCGAGGTACGCACCTCGACGAGGTGGCGGCGCGGCGTGACGCCGGCCTTCTCGAAGTGACCCTTGAGCGGCTGGGTGACCTTGCGGGGGTCGATCTGGCCGTGCGCGAGCTGGATCGCGGCGTAGCCGTCGGTCTCCTCGGTGCGGACCTGCGTGACGACGTTCGTGCCGATCGCGACGACGGTCACGGGCACGAGGCGCCCGGCCTCGTCCCACACCTGGGTCATGCCGAGCTTCGTGCCGAGCGCGGCCTTGACCGTACGAGTCTGCTGGGTAGTCATGTCAGTGCGTTCCTTCCCCAGCGTCAGAGCTTGATCTCGATGTTCACGTCCGCAGGCAGGTCGAGGCGCATGAGCGAGTCGACGGCCTTCGGCGTGGGGTCGATGATGTCGATGAGGCGCTTGTGGGTGCGCATCTCGAAGTGCTCGCGGCTGTCCTTGTACTTGTGCGGCGAACGGATGACGCAGAAGACGTTCTTCTCCGTCGGCAGCGGCACCGGGCCCACGACCGTCGCGCCCGCGCTGGTCACCGTGTCGACGATCTTGCGCGCCGAGCTGTCGATGACCTCGTGGTCGTACGACTTGAGCCGGATGCGGATCTTCTGTCCCGCCATGGCGTCGTTCTGCCTTCTCTCTCGTTGCTGCTGGTTCTCCGACCCCCGCGCTCGGGCGTGTCGCGCTCTGCGACACACCGGACGCAGCGCACCCGAAGGCACCAGGTCGTTGGGTTGGTGTGCGGGTCAGCCTCGCCGCGAGGGGCAAGTCCGACGCCGTCGGTGTGGCTGCCACGACCCTTCCGGGCGCTGGGCAACCTGGATAGTGTGCCAGACGAACGCGCTCGACGCCAAACGGGCTCAGCCGTGCTGGCGCCGCCGACGTCGTGCGGCGACCACCAAGGCTACCCCGAGCCCGAGCAGCCCCGCCACCACGGCCGCTGCGGGTGCGAGCTCGGTTCCGGTCACGGCGAACTCGTCACGCGGATCCTCGCCCTCGTCGGGCGACTCGCCGTCGTCGTCAGGCGTCTCGCCGTCCGGCGCTTCTCCGTCCTCGGGCACCTCGGAGTCCTCGTCCCCGGAACCGTCGTCGGGGGCGCCGTCGTCGGGCGGGCCGTCCGACGCGAGGCCCGCGATGCGCAGCTCGACGTCGAAGCTCGCACCGAGCGCTCCGTCGACGGCCCGGTTCCCCGAGGTCGCCGCGGCGGGCAGCTCGTAGCCGAGCGTCAGGAGCGTCGACTCCCCCGGGTCGAGCTCGGTGCGCACGACGCGCGTGCGCCCCTCGGCCGCGAGCTCGCGCACCGAGGCGTGCCCGTCCGCGAGAGCGGGGGCCGCTGCGGCGAGGGAACCGGCCGCGAGCGCGAGCACGGCCACGGGGCGCACGAGCCGGGTCATGGCGCGCTCCCAAAGACCTCGAAGTCGACGTCGACCGAGTGCGTCGGCTCGCTCGCGGGGTCATGCGTCGTGCGGGCGTTCGCGGACCACGAGTCGCTCGCGGTGCGGGTCCCGCCGCCGAGCGGCGAGGGTGCCGTGACGGTGACCGTGTTCGTGTGCGCCCAGCGGGTGGGCGCGTAGCGTGCGACGAGGCACCACGTGTCGGTCGTCGTGGTCGTCGCAGCTGAGTAGCTCGCGGGCCACGGCGTGTGCTCGTGCGCGGTGGGACCCGTGAGCGACGTCGAGCACGCCGCCTGGTTCGCGACCTTGAAGGTCTCGAGGCGCCGGGCCGAGAGCCGCTCGCCAGCGCCCCCCAGGAGTCCTGACGCCCTCGTCGACTCGGCATCGGCGAACACCAGGCCGGCGAGCTTCACCGGGACTTGACCGACGCGGTTCGCGGTGGACCAGCCAGCACCGTCGTAGGTGTCACGGCCGTGCCCGAGGCGATTGTGCCACCCGGCGTGCCC
>JAJUHG010000046.1 GCA_029267995.1 Micrococcales bacterium | reverse complement strand
GGTCGTGATCGGGCTCGTCGTGGTCGCGCTTGCGGACGTCGCGGTCGGCCTGTTCATCGACGAGCCGCGCGCCGCACAGTTCGGGGCGAGCTACGTGCGCATCGTCGCGCTGTGCTACCCGTTCCTGGGCATCAACTTCGTGCTCAACGGGATCGTGCGCGCAAGCGGGGCGATGTACCAGGTGCTCGTGCTCAACATCGTGTCCTTCTGGGTGCTGCGCTACCCGCTCACCGCGATCGGGGCGCACGTGCTCGGCGAGACGGGGATCGGGGTGGGGGTCGGGGCGAGCTTCGTCGTGTCGAGCGCGGTCGCCTACGCGTACTTCCGGTGGGGGCGCTGGCGCGAGAAGCAGCTGTTCGACGAGCCCGCCGAGACGGCCGGCTGAACCCTCACCCGAGCAGCTCGGACAGCTCGAGCCACCTCTCCTCGAGCCCCGCAACCTCCCCCTCGAGCGCCGTGAGCTGGGCGGTGAGCGCCGCGAGCCCCTCGTAGTCGGACTGGTCGTGCGCGGCCATACGTGCGTGCACGTCCTCGACCGCGGCCGACGCCTTGGCGAGCCGCCGCTCGACGGACGCGAGCTCCTTCTGCGCCGCACGCCGCTGCGCCCCCGTGAGGCCAGGATCCTCAGGCGAGGCCGGGGCGCCGTCGTCGGCGGGACGCGAGACTTGCGCCTCGCGCTGGGCACGCCGCAGCCGCAGGTACTCCTCGACCCCGCCCGGCAGGTGCCGCAGCCGCCCGTCCATCACGGCGTACTGCTGGTCGGTCACGCGCTCGAGGAAGTACCGGTCGTGCGAGACCACGAGCAGCGTGCCCGCCCACGTGTCGAGCAGGTCCTCCATCGCGGCGAGCATGTCGGTGTCGAGGTCGTTCGTGGGCTCGTCGAGGATCAGCACGTTGGGCTGGTCGAGCAGCACGAGCAGCAGCTGCACGCGGCGCTTCTGCCCGCCGGACAGGTCCTTGATCGGGGTCGAGAGCTGGGCGTTCGCGAAGCCGAGCCGCTCGAGCAGCTGGCTCGGCGTGAGCTCCTGGGCCTTCGAGCCCGAGCCGAAGGTGTACGACGTGCGCAGGCGTGAGATCACCACGCGCACGGGGTCGTCGAGGTGCTCGGCGAGCTCGTCGAGGCGCTGGGTGAGCGTCGCGACCTTGACCGTCTTGCCGCGCTTGACCCGGCCCGCCGTCGGTTGGACCGAACCATCCACGAGGCCCAGCAGCGTCGACTTGCCGGCCCCGTTGACGCCGAGGATCCCGGTGCGCTCACCTGGCGCGATGCGCCACTCGACGCCGCGCAGCACCTCCTTGTCCCCGTAGCTCACGCCCGCGTCGAGCAGGTCGACCACGTCCTTGCCGAGGCGTTGCATCGCGAGGGACTGCAGCTCGAGCGGGTCGCGGATCTCCGGGACGTCGGCGATGAGCGCGTTCGCGGCCTCGATGCGGAACTTGGGCTTCGAGGTGCGGGCAGGTGCCCCGCGACGCAGCCACGCGAGCTCCTTGCGGGCGAGGTTCTTGCGGCGCTGCTCGATCGCCGCGGCCTGCCGGTCCCGCTCGACCCGCTGGAGCACGTACGCCGCGTAGCCACCCTCGAAGGCGTCGACGGTGCGGTCGTGCACCTCCCACGTGAGGGTGCACACCTCGTCGAGCAGCCAGCGGTCGTGGGTCACGAGGAGCAGGCCGCCCGCGTTGCGCGGCCAGCGTGACTTGAGGTGCTCGGCGAGCCACGCGACGGCCTCGACGTCGAGATGGTTGGTGGGCTCGTCGAGCGCGAGCACGTCCCAGTCGCCCGCGAGCAGGCGCGCGAGCGAGACGCGGCGCCGCTGACCCCCCGAGAGCTCGCCCACGGCGGCGGCCCACGGCACGTCCGCGAGCAGGCCCTCGAGGACGTCGCGCACCTTCGCGTCCCCGGCCCACTCGTGCTCGGGGGCATCGCCGACGACGGCGTGCGCCACGGTGTGCTCAGGGTCGAGGACGTCCTGCTGCTCGAGCACACCGATGCGCACCCCGCCGCGCACCGTGACGCGCCCCGAGTCCGGCTCGAGCTGGCGGGTCAGCAGGCGCAGGAGGCTCGACTTGCCGTCGCCGTTGCGGCCCACGATGCCGATGCGGTCGCCCTCGTCGACCCCGAGCGAGACACCGTCGAGGACGACGGTCGTGGGGTACTCGAGGTGCAGGGACTCAGCCCCGAGGAGATGTGCCATGGGGTCCCCAGCCTACTGAGCCCCCCGGGTGCCCTGATCTACGGCTCGTCCATGGCTCGATCCCCCGGAGCCGTCCCGCTCGTGCCCCGATGTCGGAGACTTTGGGCCCGTGGAGGGACCAAACCCTCCGACATCGCGCTCGGGTCCGGGGCCCTCGCGCCGCCGTCCGGCTCGGCCGGCCGGGAGCGGGCCCGCTCGTGCTCGGATGTCGGAGGGGTTGGGTCCGTGCAGGGACCGAACCCTCCGACGTCGCGACCGGGTCCCGGGTGGCGGGAGTACGGTGCGGTCATGGACGAGCAGAGCTTCGACGCGCGCCGCATGCACCCCGCGCTCGCGGGCGCCGTCGTCCTTGTCACGGGTGCCGGGCGCGGAATGGGCGCGATCTACGCGCGGCGAGCGGTCGAGGGTGGGGCGCGGGCCGTGTCGCTGTGGGACGTCGACGACGACGCCGCCCGCCGGGTCGCGGGCTCGCTCGCCCGGGTCGGGGTCGAGATCGAGGTGCGCCGGGTCGACCTCGGGGACCGGGACGACGTCGTCGGTGCCGCGCGCGAGGTGGTGGAACGCTTCGGTCGGGTCGACGTGCTCGTCAACAACGCAGGTGTCGTGCGCGGGGCACCGTTCTGGGAGCACGACCCGGTCGCGGACATCGAGGCGACGATGCGCGTCAACACGCTCGCGCCCATGTGGCTCACCCGCGCCGTGCTGCCGTCGATGATGGCCGACACGACCCGGCCCAAGCGGATCCTCAACATCGCCTCGGCCGCGGGCACGCTCGCAAACCCGAACATGAGCGTCTACGCGGCCTCGAAGTGGGCGCTCATCGGGTGGAGCGAGTCGCTGCGCCTCGAGCTCTCGCGCTTAGGGCACGGGCACGTCGCGGTCACGACCTTCTGCCCGAGCTATGTGTCCACAGGCATGTTCGCTGGTGCCCGCGGGCCGCTGCTGACGCCGATCATGACGCCCGAGACGGCTGCGGCCGCGGCGTGGTCGGGCATGCTGCGCGGGGCCCCGCTCGTGCTGCGCCCGTGGACCGTCAAGCTCGCGATGGCGCTGCGCGGGGTGCTCCCGGTGCGCTGGTGGGACGCGGTCGCGGGGAAGGTGTTCAAGGTCTACTCGTCGATGGACGAGTGGACCGGCCGGCGCGACCCCGCCCTGACCCGCGACTGAGCAGTGGCGGGCCCGCGACATGTGTTGACGCCGCCCAGGAAGGGAGCAGTGTGTGGGCTGCACCGGCTGACCCCGCCAGTGAGCGGTCCGGGCCGCCCCGGCCGCCCCCCACCCCTCTGTGTGGAACGTTGTGGCGCACGATCGTTCCACTCGAGGGGGTTTCGGGGTCGGTTCGTTCCACTCGGCGACCATCGTGTTCCACGTCGAGCGAGGACGTTCCACCGACGGCGGTTTCGTTCCACTCGTGAGGGGAGGGGCCGAGTGTCCGGTGTCGGGTGCTGAGGTGCGGAGGTGCGGAGGTGGAGGGGGTACGGGGTGAGGGGGGCGCTCTGTGTGCGGGGGGCAGGGTTTGTGGCGGGGGCGGGGTGTGCGGTGCTGTGGGGGCCGGTTACCAGGGCCGGTTACCAGGGCCGCCAGGCGGGCATGAAGAAGGCCGGGCGGGCGCGCCCCCGGTCTCGCGCCCGCCCGGCCGGTCCGGGTGCCTAGAGGGTCGCCACGATGCGCACCGTCGCCCCCGCGGGGGCGTACGGCACCTCGTTGCCCTCGATCTCCTGGCCGTCGACGACGAGCCGCGCGCGCGCCCCGGGGGTACCCGAGTTGCGCACCGTGATCTCGTAGGTTGCACCGCGCGCGACGCGGCGCACCGTGTACCCGGGCACCTCGGGCCCGATCTGCGGGTCGACGATCAGCCCGTCCCAGCCCGGGCGCACCCCGAGCAGGTACTGGCTCGCCGCGACGAAGGTCCATGCGGCCGTCCCCGTGAGCCACGAGTTCTTGGCCTCGCCGTGCCGCGGCGCCTCCTTGCCCGCGATCATCTGCGCGTACACGTACGGCTCGAGGCGGTGCACCTCGCTGATGTCCTCGCGGTAGGCGGGGGTGATCCGCTTGTACAGGTCGAACGCCCGCTCGCCGCGCCCCACGACGGTCTCGGCGATGATGACCCACGGGTTGTTGTGGCAGAAGATCCCGCCGTTCTCCTTGTACCCCGGCGGGTAGGTCGAGACCTCGCCCATGTGCACCTGGTAGCTCGTGTACGCGGGGTACTGCAGGACCATCCCGTGGTCGGTCGCGAGCATCTCGTGGACCGAGTCGAGCGCCTTGACCGCGGGGGAGTCGACGTCGTCCGGACCGGACCCGACGCCCACGCCGGCCATGACGGCGAAGCCCTGCGGCTCGATCCAGATCTTGCCCTCGGGGTGGGCGTCGGTGCCGATCGGGTTGCCGAAGTAGTCGTAGGCCCGCAGGAACCAGCGTCCGTCCCAGCCGTGCTCGAGGATCGCCTCGCGCATCTCCTCGACGGCCTCGCGTGCCTGCGCCGCGACGTCGCTCAGCCCCCTGCGCTCAGCGATCTCGGCGTACTCGGTGCCGTAGAGCACGAACTGGGCGGCGATGAACACCGACTCGGCGACCCCGCCCGCCTTGTTCTCCGTGGTCTGGAAGGACTCGCCCGGCGTCGTGGAGAAGCAGTTGAGGTTGAGGCAGTCGTTCCAGTCCGCGCGCCCGATGAGCGGCAGGCCGTGCGGGCCGCGGTTGTCGAGCGTGAACTGGAAGGAGCGCGTGAGGTGCTCGAAGAGCGGCACCTCGGTGCCCGGCTCGTTGTCGAAGGGCACGGGCTCGTCGAGGATCGTGAAGTCACCGGTCTCGCGCAGGTAGCCCGCGACGCCTGCGATGAGCCACAGCGGGTCGTCGTTGAAGCCCGAGCCGATGTCGTTGTTCCCACGCTTCGTGAGCGGCTGGTACTGGTGGTAGGCCGAGCCGTCGGGGAACTGCGTCGAGGCGATGTCGATGATGCGCTCGCGGGCCCGTTCCGGCACGAGGTGCACGAAGCCGAGCAGGTCCTGGTTGGAGTCGCGGAAGCCCATCCCGCGCCCGATCCCGGTCTCGAAGTAGGACGCCGAGCGCGACATGTTGAACGTGACCATGCACTGGTACTGGTTCCAGATGTTGATGGTCCGGTCGAGCTTCTCGTCGCCGCTCGTCACGGAGTAGGTGCTCAGCAGCTCGGTCCAGTAGGCCCGTAGGGCCTCGAACGCGTCGTCGACCTGCTCGCTCGTTGCGAAGCGCCCGAGCAGCTCGTGGGCGCGGGACTTGTTGATGACCTGCTTGGCGTCGTCGGCCCACTTCTCCTCGTCGGGGTTCTCGACGTAGCCGAGCACGAGGACGAGGTCGCGCGACTCGCCTGGCGCGAGCTCGAGCTCGAGGGCGTGCGAGGCGATCGGGTACCAGCCCGAGGCGACGGACCCCGTCGCGCGTCCCGCGAACGGCACGGCTGCCTCGCCGAGGGAGTTGTAGGGCCCCACGAAGGAGTCGCGGTCGGTGTCGAAGCCGACCACGGGGGCATTCACCCCGTAGACGGCGAAGTGGTCGCGCCGCTCGCGGTACTCGGTCTTGTGGTAGATCGCCGCGCCGTGCGGGGAGTCGAGCTCGACCTCGACCTCGCCGATCGACAGGTTGCGCTGGTAGTTGGTCTGGTCGTCCTGGGCGTTCCACAGGCAGAACTCGGCGAAGGAGAAGAGCTTGACGCTCTTCGCGGCGCCCGAGGTGTTGGTCACGGTGACCTTCTGCACCTCGGCGTTCTCGCCGAGCGGGACGAAGAACAGGGTCGACACGCGCAGCCCGCCGCGCTCGCCCGTGATCCGGGTGTAGCCGAGGCCGTGGCGGGTCTCGAAGTGGTCGAGGTCTGCCTTGACGGGGAGCCATGAGGGGGTCCACACGTCGCCGCCGTCGTTGACGTAGAGGTAGCGGCCGCCCGCGTCGGTGGGGATGTTGTTGTAGCGGTAGCGGGTGAGGCGGCGCAGGCGTGCGTCGCGGTAGAAGGAGTAGCCGCCCGCCTGGTGGGAGATGAGCGAGAAGAACTCCTCGGACCCGAGGTAGTTGATCCACGGGTAGGGCGTGTGGGGCGTCGTGATGACGTACTCGCGCGCCTCGTCGTCGAAGTGTCCAAACCGCATTGGTGGTCGTCTTCCTTGCTCGGTGGTCCCCGGGTGGCGAGAGCGCTCCCATGCGTCGCCACGAGCCATCATAGCCACGAACCACCCCGCGCCCGAGGGTTATCCGCCCCAGGCCTCGAGGCGGCGGACCTGAGGCGGGCCGGGGCGCTAGCGTGGGGCCGTGCTGCTCTCCGACCGTGACATCCGCGCCGAGCTCGACGCCGGTCGTGTGCGGCTCGACCCGTACGAGCCCGCGATGATCCAGCCCGCGAGCATCGACGTGCGCCTCGACCGCTGGTTCCGGCTGTTCGACAACCACAAGTACACCGTGATCGACCCCGCGCAGGACCAGCCCGAGCTGACCCGCCTCGTCGAGGTCGCCCCCGCCCAACCCTTCGTGCTGCACCCCGGGGAGTTCGTGCTCGCCTCGACCTTCGAGCAGGTCACGCTGCCCGACGACGTCGCCGCGCGGCTCGAGGGGAAGTCCTCGCTCGGTCGTCTCGGGCTGCTCACGCACTCGACGGCCGGCTTCATCGACCCGGGCTTCTCGGGCCACGTGACGCTCGAGCTGTCGAACGTCGCGACGCTGCCGATCACGTTGTGGCCGGGCATGAAGATCGGCCAGCTGTGCTTCTTCCGCCTCTCCTCGCCCGCCGAGGAGCCCTACGGCTCGCCCCGTTACGGCTCGCGGTACCAGGGCCAGCGCGGCCCGACGGCGTCTCGCTCGGCGGAGAACTTCTACCGCACCGAGGTATGAGCGAGCTGCCCGGCCTCGCCGAGGCGCTCGCGGGCGACCCGCAGGCCCGCGAGCGGCACCTGCTCGTGCTGCGCGAGGGTGTCGAGGCCGATCGCGTGAGCCACCTCGCGCGCCTGCGTTTCCCCGCGGCCCGGTGGGAGCCCGCCGACGACGGCGTCTCGCGCGCGCTTCGTCTGTCTCGCCACACGACGTTGCACGGGCCGGTGCGCGTGGGGCGGATCGAGTCGATGGACCTCCAGCTGCCCGCCTGGGGCCGCGTCGCGTTCGTCGTGCGCGGTCCGCGTGAGCGTGGCGAGCCGCCGTGGGAGGGCGGCGGGGACCGCGACGGCCTCAAGCGTGTGTTCGCCGCGGGCATGCCCGTGCGCGACGAGGGCCGCACGGTCGAGTGGCTCATCGACGTCGCGCGGCATCTCGAGGGTGCGGTGCGCCTCGGCGACCCGGGCACCGTCCTCGTGCCCGACCCGCTCGCGCTCGTCGACGTCACGGTCTACGCGGGGGTGTGGCTCGAGCCTGAGGCGGCGCTGCACGTCGCTCGCTCGCACGCGCCGCAGGCTCGCCTCGCGATCGACCCTCACCCGTGGGTCGGCCCGCACGAGGTCGACCTGCGCGAGCTCGGCGTCGAGCCGCTCACCGAGGCCGAGCGGGCCGAGCTGCACGCCCTGGCCGACGCGGAGGACCTCGCTGCGCTCGCAGGCCCGGACGAGCTCGACGGCTACGGGATCGAGGTCGACCTCGACATCGACGGCGTGCTCGCGGTCGAGGTGCACGTCGAGACCGAGCCGCCGCGCGCCGTCGTCGGCGAGCCGTGGGCTGGCGAGCTCGTGGTCGCGTACCGCGTCATGTGGGTGTGGGAGGACGAGGAGGAGGCCGCGGCCGAACGCCCCTCGATGCCCTTCCGCGTCGCGCGCGGCCGTGCGGCACCCCTCGTGCGCGCGCTCGCGGCGGCGTTCGCGCAGGCCACGGCCCCTGCGCTCGCCCTCACGGACGACGAGCTGCCCGCACGGTGACGTGAGATGTGGCGCGTCCCGCCCGGCGGGGACGTGCCCAGCCGGTTGATATCCTGAGACCGGTTCGCACCACGCGTGGGGGCCAACCCCGACCACCCGCCCAGAACCAGGACGGAGCGGCCGTGCTCTCACTCCTCATCGCCCACGCCGTGGCGGCGCTCCTCGCGCCCACGCTCGTGCGGGCGATGGGGCGCAAGGCGTTCCTCGCCCTTGCCGTGGTCCCGGCGGTCGCGGCCGCCTGGCTCGTGAGCCAGACCTCGGCCGTGCTGCGCGGCGACGGACCCGTCGAGGTCGTCCGCTGGGTGCCGGGCCTGAGCATGGACCTGTCGTTCCAGCTCGACACCCTCTCGTGGTTCATGGCGCTCATCGTCACCGCGATCGGCGCGGTCGTGCTCGTGTACTGCGCGAGCTACTTCGCCGCGAGCGCCGCTGGCCTTGGCCGGTTCAGCGCGGTGCTCGTGGCCTTCGCGGGCGCGATGCTCGGTCTCGTCGTCGCGGACGACATGCTCCTGATGTTCGTCTTCTGGGAGCTCACGACCGTCTTCTCCTACCTGTTGATCGGCCACTACGCGGACCGCAAGGCCTCGCGCCGCGCCGCGATGCAGGCGATCGTCATCACGACCGGTGGCGGGCTCGCGATGCTCGTGGGCGTCATCATCCTGGGCGACGCTGCGGGCACCTACCGGCTCAGCGAGCTGCTCGCCGACCCGCCCGCGGGGACCGCGGTCACGGTTGCCGCGGTGCTCCTGCTCGTGGGGGCGATCACGAAGTCTGCGCTCATCCCGCTGCACTTCTGGCTCCCCGCCGCGATGGCCGCCCCGACCCCCGTGAGTGCGTACCTGCACGCCGCGGCGATGGTCAAGGCGGGCGTGTACCTCGTGGCCCGCTTCGCCCCCGCGTTCGCCGAGCTCGGCCCCTGGCGCACGACAGTGGTCGCGCTCGGGCTCGGGTCGCTCCTCGTGGGTGGGTACCGCGCGCTGCGGCAGAACGACCTCAAGCTCGTGCTCGCCTTCGGCACGGTCTCCCAGCTCGGCTTCCTCGTGTTCCTCGTGGGGCTCGGCACGCAGCAGGCCGCGCTCGCGGGCCTCGCGATGATCGGCGCGCACGCGATGTTCAAGGCCGCGCTGTTCCTCGTCGTGGGCATCGTCGACTCCGCGACCGGCACGCGCGACCTGCGCCGCCTCTCGGGCGTCGGCAAGGCCCTGCCCGTGACGGCCGCTGCGGGGATCCTCGCAACCGCCTCGATGATCGGCTTGCCGCCCTTCGCGGGCTACGTCGCGAAGGAGGCCGCGCTCGAAGCTGTCCTCGTGAGCGGCGAGACATGGGTCGACACGCTCGTCGTCGTCGGTGTCGCGCTCGGCTCGGCCCTCACGGTCGCCTACGGGCTGCGCTTCGTGTGGGGCGCGTTCGCGACCAAGTCCTCGGTCATCCCCGACCCGGACGCGCCCGAGGAGGACGGCGAGCCCCGCCCGGCCCCGGTCTCGCGCCCCGCGCTCCTGCTCGCGTGGCCCGCGCTCGCGCTCGCGGTCGGCGGGCTCGCGGTCGCGCTCGTCCCGCACTACGGCGAGCAGCTGCTCTCGCCGTACGCGGGCACCCTCCCGCGCGGCGAGGCGGGGCACCTGACCCTGTGGGCCGGGTTCACCCCCGCCTTCTTCATCACGGTCGCGGTCCTTGCGGTGGGCGTCGGGGCGTTCTTCGCGCGCGAGCTCGTGAGCCGCGTCCAGACCCGCCTGCACGTCCCGCTCGAGGCCGACTCGGTCTACCGGCGCACGATGCGCCGCCTCGACGACCTCGCGGCCGACGTCACGGCGCTCGTGCAGCGCGGTTCGCTGCCGTTCTACGTCGGGGCGATCCTGCTCGCGGTCGTCGTCCTGCCCGGCTCGGTCATGGTCGCGCGGACCGCGTGGCCCGCCGAGGTCCGCCTGTGGGACCGGCCCGCGCAGCTCGCCGCCGCGGCGATCGTCGTCACGTCGGCGATCCTCGCCGCGCGCTCGCGCCGCCGGCTCAAGGCCGTGATCCTGTTGGGTGTCTCGGGCTTCGGCATCGCGATGTTCTTCCTCCTGCACGGCGCCCCCGACCTCGCGCTCACGCAGATCCTCGTCGAGACCGTGACGCTCGTCGTGTTCGTGCTCGTGCTGCGCCGCATCCCCCCGTACTTCTCCGACCGCCCGCTCGCGGCCTCGCGCTGGGTGCGCCTCGCGGTCGGTGTCGCGGCAGGTCTCGCGGTGGGCGGCTTCGCGCTCGTCGCGCCGGCGGTGCGCGTGCACACCCCTGTGTCGATCGACTTCCCGCAGGAGGCGTACGCGTACGGCGGCGGGAAGAACATCGTCAACGTCGCGCTCGTCGACATCCGCGCCTGGGACACGATGGGCGAGATCTCGGTCCTGCTGGTCGCCGCGACGGGCGTCGCCTCGCTCGTGTTCCTCTCGCGCCGCTCGGGTTCGTTGTTCCGCGCCGAGGAGGCCGACGGCGGCGCCGCGGTGTGGGCGGGCAAGGAGCCCGCCTCGGGCGTCACGCGCCTCCAGCGCGCCGCGTCGGTGCACGCCCGCCAGGCTTCGAGCGCCGAGCGCTACTCGCGCATGCGGGTGTGGATCCGTGCGGGGGCGACTCTCGCTCCGGGGCGGCGCTCGGTGATCTTCGAGGTCGTCACGCGCCTGCTGTTCCACGTCATGATCCTGTACGCGGTGTTCCTGCTGTTCTCGGGCCACAACGCCCCGGGCGGTGGCTTCGCGGCGGGCCTCGTGGTCGGGATCGCGCTCATGGTGCGCTACCTCGCGGGGGGGCGTTACGAGCTCGGTGAGGCCGCGCCCGTGCACCCGGGTCTGCTGCTCGGCACGGGACTGTTCCTCTCTGCGGGTGTGGGTCTGGTCTCGCTCCTGCTCACGGGCAACCCGCTGCGCTCGCTCCTGATCGACCTGCAGGTCCCGTTGCTCGGTGAGGTGCACTTCGTGACGAGCCTGTTCTTCGACCTCGGTGTGTTCCTCGTGGTCGTGGGGCTCGTGCTCGACATCCTGCGTTCCCTCGGTGCCGAGATCGACCGGCAGGGCGAGCTCGCGGGCCAGGACGTCGGCCCCGGTGCGGCGACGGTCCACGGGGGTGGCTCATGATCGAGATGGCTCCCTCGCTCGTCCTCGTCGTGACGATCGCCGTGCTCGTCGCGGTAGGCGTGTACCTCATCCTCGAGCGCTCGCTCACGCGCATCATCATCGGCGTCGTGCTGCTCGGCAACGGCGTCAACCTCTTGCTGCTGCTCTCGGGCGGGCGGGCCGGCGGTCCGCCGATCATCGACCTGACCCCCGCCGAGGAGATGTCCGACCCCTTGCCCGAGGCGCTCATCCTCACTGCGATCGTCATCACGCTCGGCATGACGGCGTTCCTGCTCGCGCTCGCCTACCGCTCGTGGCACCTCAACGGGCACGACGAGGTCCAGGACGACATCGAGGACCGCCGCATCGCCTACCTCGCGGCGCGTGACGAGCTCGCCTTCGAGGACACCGACACCGACGTCGTCGTCCCCGACATCGAGTCCGAGGCCCACGAGGTGCGCGACGAGACCGACACCCTGACGATCCTCGTGGGCGAGGAAGGCCTCGTGAACGTCCCCGTCGAGGCGGTCCGCCCTTCAGGCGACGCACCCGACGACGGCGCCCCCGACGACGGCGCGTCCCAGACCGACCGGGAGGAGCCGCGATGACCCTCGAGTGGCTCGCCCCCGTCCCCGCGATCCTCCCGCTGTTCGGCGCGGGGCTCGCGCTCGCGATGTGGCGCTCGAAGCGCGCGCAGCTCATCATCAGCGTCGTCGTGCTCGCGCTCGTGCTCGCCGCGGCACTCACGCTCCTGCTCACGGTGGGCGACGCACCGTACGTGCTCGACATCGGTGGCTGGTCCGCGCCCGTAGGCATCAACGTCGTCGCGGACCGCCTCGCAGCGCTCATGCTCACCGTCTCGAGCGCCGTGACGCTGTGCGTCCTGCTGTACTCGATGGCCCAGGGGCTCGCCGACGGCGGGGAGGACACCCCGGTCGCGATCTACCACCCGACGTACCTCGTGCTCGCCGCGGGCGTCAACATGGCCTTCCTCGCGGGCGACCTGTTCAACCTGTTCGTCGCCTTCGAGGTGCTCCTCGCGGCGAGCTACGTGCTCATCACGCTCGGCGGGACGAGCGCGCGCATCCGCTCGGGCACGATCTACATCGTCGTCGCGCTCGTGTCCTCGGTGATCTTCCTCGCGGCGATCGCGCTCGTGTATGCCGCGACGGGCACCGTGAACATGGCGCACGTGGCGCTGCGCCTGCCCGAGATCGACCCCGGGGTCGCGCAGGTGCTCCAGCTGCTGCTCCTGCTCGCCTTCGGGATCAAGGCCGCGATGTTCCCGCTGCACGCGTGGCTCCCGGACTCCTACCCGACCGCACCCGCCCCCGTGACTGCGGTGTTCGCGGGACTGCTCACGAAGGTCGGCGTCTACGCGATCATCCGCACCCAGACCTTGCTCTTCCCGGGCGGGACGGTCGACACGCTCCTGCTGTGGCTCGCGCTCGCGACGATGATCGTCGGCATCCTCGGGGCGGTCGCGCAGGACGACATCAAGCGTCTGCTGTCCTTCACGCTCGTGAGCCACATCGGCTACATGATCTTCGGCATCGCGCTCAGCTCGCAGGCCGGGCTCACGGGCTCGATCTTCTACGTCGCGCACCACATCACGGTCCAGACCACCTTGTTCCTCGTCGTGGGCCTCGTCGAACGTCGCGGCGGGACGACCTCGCTCGACCGGCTCGGCGGGCTCGCGAAGCTCGCCCCGGGCCTGGCGATCCTGTTCTTCATCCCCGCGATGAACCTGTCTGGCATCCCCCCGATGTCGGGCTTCCTCGGCAAGGTCGGCCTGCTCCAGGCGGGCGTCGCGGACGGCACGCCGCTCGCGTGGGCACTCGTCGCGGGCGGCGTGGTGACCTCGCTGCTCACGCTCTACGCGATCGTCAAGGCGTGGAACAAGGCCTTCTGGCAGATCCCGCCCGCCCCTCTCGAGGGCGCCCCGCTCCCGCGCGGCATGGTCGGGCCGACGACGGCGCTCGTGATCTTCGGCCTCGGCCTCACGGTCGTCGCGGGGCCGCTGTACACCTACACCGAGCAGGCCGCCGCGAACCTGCGCGACCGTGAGACGTACATCGTGGGCGTCCTGCCCGACGGCAAGCGCGGCACGGGCGAGTCCGACGAGGTCGTCGCGGAAGGGGGGTCCTCGTGAGTCTCCACCCCCGGCGCAGGCGGGCCCCGCTGCAGTGGGCCTCGATCCTCGTGCTCACCGCGGTGTGGGTCCTGCTGTGGGGCGACCTGTCCGTCGCGAACGTGCTCGGGGGCGCCGTCGTCGGCGTGCTCGTGACGACCCTGCTCCCGCTCCCGCCGGTCGACTTCCACGGCAAGATCCGCCCGCTCGCGCTGCTGTACCTGTTCGTGCGGTTCGTCTACGACCTGGCTGTCGCCTCGGTGCACGTCGCGATCCTCGCGCTCGACTTCCGGCGTGTGCCGCGCGGCGCCGTCGTCGGGGTGCAGCTGCGCAACCACTCCGACCTGTACCTGACGATCACCTCCGAGCTGTCGACCCTCACGCCCGGCTCGCTCGTGATCGAGGCGCACCGGCTCACGGGCATGGTGTACCTGCACGTGCTTGACATCGACGCGTACGGCGGGGCGGAGAAGGTCCGCGAGGACACGCTCGCCCTCGAGGAGCGCGTGCTGCGCGCGTTCGCCTCGGACGCCGAGCTCGAGGAGGCCGGGCTGCCCGTGCGCCGGCGCGGCCGCAAGGAGGTGGCCTCGTGATCTACGCGGTCATCCTCGCCGCGGCGCTGCTCGCGGGGGCGGCGATCTTCGCGCTCGTGCGGGCCGAGAAGGGCGAGAGCATGCTCGACCGCACGGTGGCGTTCGACGTGTTCACCACGACGCTCGTCGCGGCGGTCGCGCTCGAGGCGGCGTGGTCGCGGCGCACCGACACGCTCGTGCTGCTCGTCGTGCTCTCGCTCGTGGGCTTCGTCGGCTCGGTCACGATCTCGCGCTTCGCGGCGATCGAGCCCGAGGACGCCGCGCGGCTGCGCACGCGCGAAGAGGTCGAGGCCGAGCGCCGCGCCGAGCTCGCGGCGGTCGAG
>JAJUHG010000045.1 GCA_029267995.1 Micrococcales bacterium | reverse complement strand
TCCACGTCGCAACTTGGTCCCGCCAAGTTCGCGGGCGATTGGCTCAGTGGTAGAGCGCCTCGTTCACACCGAGGAGGTCACTGGTTCGAACCCAGTATCGCCCACCCACCTGGTCCGGCGTCTAGAGCGCCGAAAGAGGGGTTCACCCACCCCGTGCGAAATCCGAAGCCATGATTTTCGCAGGTCAAACCATCTGCACACGTTTGTCTGCGGTGGTCGGAAGTGTCCGCTTCGCGCGAGTTTTCTCACCCGCACGGACCAAGCCGCGCCAGCAAGAGCACCCGATCGTGAGCGTTTCGTCTCACGATCCGGGACGGGCGATCGCCCGATGTCCGCTTCCCGGGCTGCTCCAGCGGGGTGACCCGGCCCTCCGCACGCAGGTCGGTAGCATCGACCTGGCCCGATCACGGGCGTCCCACGAGCATCCAGGAGCACCTTCGTGTCCGAGCAGATCACCCTGACCGTCGACGGCGAACCGACCCAGGTGGCTGCGGGCACGACGGGCACGGACCTGTTCGGCTCGCGCAAGGACGTCGTCGTCGTGCGCGTCGACGGCGAGCTGCGCGACCTGCACCTCGAGCTGCCCGACGGCGCCGTCGTCGAGCCCGTGACGATCGACTCGCCCGAGGGGCTCGAGGTCCTGCGGCACTCGACCGCGCACGTGCTCGCCCAGGCCGTCCAGGAGGTCGACCCGGACGCGAAGCTCGGGATCGGCCCGCCGATCACCGACGGCTTCTACTACGACTTCGACGTCGCCGAGCCGTTCACCCCTGAGGACCTGCGCGCGATCGAGAAGGTCATGAACCGGATCGTCAAGGAGGGCCAGGCCTTCCGGCGGTGGGACGTGACCGAGGAACAGGCGCGCGCCGAGCTCGCGAACGAGCCGTACAAGCTCGAGCTCGTGGGGCTCAAGGGCGCCTCGAGCGACGAGGACGGCTCGAGCGTCGAGGTCGGTGCGGACGGGCTGAGCATCTACCAGAACGTGCGCGCGCCCGGGCGCGAGACCGAGTCGGTCGCGTGGCAGGACCTGTGCCGCGGGCCTCACCTGCCGAGCACGCGGCTCATCGGCAACGGCTTCCAGCTGACCCGCTCCGCGGCCGCGTACTGGCGAGGGAGCGAGAAGAACCCCCAGCTCCAGCGCATCTACGGCACCGCGTGGCCGAGCAAGGACGAGCTCAAGGCCTACCTCGAGCGGATCGCCGAGGCCGAGCGGCGCGACCACCGGCGCCTGGGCAACGAGCTCGACCTGTTCTCTTTCCCCGAGGAGATCGGTTCGGGGCTCGCGGTGTTCCACCCCAAGGGCGGGATCGTGCGCATGGAGATGGAGGAGTACTCGCGGCGCCGGCACGTCGAGGCGGGCTACTCCTTCGTCAACACCCCGCACATCACCAAGGAGCAGCTGTTCCAGATCTCGGGGCACCTCGACTGGTACGCCGAGGGCATGTACCCCCCGATGCACCTTGACGAGGAGCGCGACGCCGAGGGCAACGTGCGACGGCAGGGGCAGAACTACTACCTCAAGCCGATGAACTGCCCGATGCACAACCTCATCTTCCGCTCGCGGGGGCGCTCCTACCGTGAGCTCCCGCTGCGGCTCTTCGAGTTCGGGACCGTCTACCGCTACGAGAAGTCCGGCGTCGTGCACGGCATGACCCGCGCGCGCGGCTTCACGCAGGACGACGCGCACATCTACTGCACGACCGACCAGATGAAGGACGAGCTCACGAGCCTGCTCACCTTCGTGCTCGACCTTCTCAAGGACTACGGCCTCGACGACTTCTACCTCGAGCTGTCGACCAAGAACCCCGAGAAGTCGGTCGGCTCGGACGAGGTGTGGGAGTCCGCGACCCAGACCCTGCGCGAGGTCGCGGAGGCCTCGGGCCTCGACCTCGTCCCGGACCCGGGCGGCGCGGCCTTCTACGGTCCCAAGATCTCGGTCCAGGCCAAGGACGCGATCGGGCGCACATGGCAGATGTCGACGATCCAGCTCGACTTCAACCTCCCCGAGCTCTTCGACCTCGAGTACACCGCGCCGGACGGTTCGCGCCAGCGGCCCGTGATGATCCACCGCGCGCTGTTCGGCTCGATCGAGCGCTTCTTCGCGGTGCTCACCGAGCACTACGCGGGGGCGTTCCCCGCGTGGCTCGCGCCCGTCCAGGTGCTCGCGGTGCCCGTCGCCGAGCCGTTCAACGCCTATCTCCAGGACGTCGTCGACCGCTTGCGGGCCGAGGGCGTGCGCGCCGAGGTCGACCTCTCGGACGACCGCTTCGGCAAGAAGATCCGCACCGCGGCGACCCAGAAGGTGCCCTTCGTGCTCATCGCGGGCGGTGAGGACGCCGAGGCCGGGGCGGTCTCCTTCCGGTTCCGCGACGGGACGCAGGACAACGGTGTCCCGGTCGACGAGGCGATCGCCCGCATCACCCGGGCGGTGCGCGAGCGGTCCGGAGGCTGACGATGGACGAGGCGCTCCCGGGCGAGCCGGACGGCTTCGAACGGCTGTGGACCCCGCACCGTATGGCCTACGTCGACGGTCCCGCGCGGCCCGTCGCGGGCGCGCGCGAGGAGCAGGACTGCCCGTTCTGCCTCGTCCCGACGCTCTCCGACGACGACGGCCTCGTGGTCGCCCGCGGTGAGCTCGCCTACGTCGTGCTCAACCGCTTCCCGTACAACACGGGCCACGTGCTCGTGTGCCCCTTCCGGCACGTCGGGGACTACGCGGACCTGAACCACGACGAGCTCGTCGAGATCGCCGAGCTCACGCAGACCGCGGTGCGTGTGCTGCGCAGCGACTACGGCTCGGACGGGGTGAACCTCGGCATGAACCTCGGGGACGTCGCGGGCGCCGGGATCACGGGGCATGTGCACCAGCACGCCGTGCCGCGCTGGCGCGGGGACTCGAACTTCCTGCCGATCGTCGCGCGCACGAAGGCCCTTCCCGAGCTCCTCGCGACGACGCGCGAGCGACTCGCGGCGAGCTGGCCGCAGGGGTGAGGGGGCGCTGTGCTGAGCAGGCTGCGTGACGGTGCGACCCGGGTCGCGACCCCGATGGCGCGATTCCTCCTCGCCCGCGGTGTCGGCCCGGACCACGTGACGATCGCGGGGACGCTCGTCGTGGTGGTCGCCGCACTGTGGGCCTACCCGACGGGGCACCTCCTGCTCGGGACGCTCGTGATCGCCCTGTTCGTGCTGACCGACACGCTCGACGGGACGATGGCCCGGCTCTCGGGTCGTGCGGGCGCGTGGGGCGCGTTCCTCGACTCGACGCTCGACCGGGTCGCGGACGCCGCGATCTTCGCGGGCCTCGTCGTGTGGTTCGGTGGGCCGGGCGAGGACCCGCTCACCGCGGTGCTCGCACTCGCCGCGCTCGTGCTCGGCTCGGTCGTGCCCTACGCCCGGGCGCGCGCCGAGGGACTCGGCCTGACCGCGAGCGTCGGGATCGCCGAGCGTGCCGACCGCCTCGCGATCGTGCTCGTCGCGACGGGTGTGGTCGGGATGGGCGCACCGGTCGTCGTGCTCACCGTCGCGCTCGGTCTGCTGAGCCTCGCGAGCCTCGTGACGATCGTCCAGCGTGCGGCGACCGTCCGTGCGCAGATCCGGGAGCGCGGCTGATGTCGGGGGCGACCTTCGCGCGGCTGTGGCGTGTGGGCAAGCGCGCGCCCGTGGGGCTCGTGCGCGCGGTGTGCGCGCTCGCCGCGCTCCTCGCGTGGGCCCTGCGGGTGGGTGGGGTGCGCCAGCTCGAGGCGAACCTGCGTCGGGTGCTGCCCGACGTCGACCGGCGCGGGCTGAGGCGCGCGAGTCGCCGCGGGATGCTGTCCTACCTGCGCTACTACGCCGAGATCTTCGAGGTGCACCGGATGAGCCCCGAGCAGCTCGAGGCCCGCGTGCGCCCGGTCGGGCTCGAGGCCTTGCGTACCCACTTCGATCAGGGACGCTCGGTCGTCCTCGCGCTCGCGCACATGGGCAACTGGGACCTCGCGGGCGCGTGGGCCTCGAAGGAGATCGCGCCCGTGACCTCGGTCGCCGAGGTCCTCGAGCCCCGCGAGCTGTTCGAGGAGTTCGTCGCGCTGCGCGAGGGCGTCGGCATCCACGTCGTCCCGCTCGAGCACGGGGGTGACGTGTTCCGCGAGCTCGTGCGCATCGTGCGCCGCGGGGGGCAGCTCGTCCCGCTCCTCGCGGACCGCGACCTCACGGCGCGCGGGGTCGAGGTCGATCTCTTCGGCGAGCGGGTCCGCGCCGCCGTCGGTCCCGCGGCGCTCGGCCTCGCGACAGGGGAGCCGGTCGTGCCGACCGGGATCTACTACGAGCGGCTGCACGGTGCACGTCGCCGCGCGGCACGCTCGCGCTGGGGGATAGTCATCCACTTCCACGAGCCGGTGAGCGCTGAGGGTGTCGCGAGGAGCGACCGCGTCGCGCACCTGACCCAGGCCTGGGTCGACACCCTCGCGGCGGACATCGCCGAGCACCCCGAGGACTGGCACATGCTCCAGAAGGTCTTCGTCGCCGACCTCGACCCCGAGCGCTACGCGGCGACCCTCGCGAAGGAGGCAGAGCGCACGTGACCAGGTCCTTGCGCATCGGGATCGTCAGCCCCTACTCGTTCGACGTCCCCGGGGGCGTCCAGTTCCACATCCGGGACCTCGCCGAGGCGCTCATCGAGCGCGGGCACACGGTCTCGGTGCTCGCTCCCGCCGACGACGACACGCCCGTCCCCGAGTACGTCACGGCGGCCGGCAGGTCGGTCCCCGTGCGCTACAACGGGGCGGTGGCCCGGATGAACTTCGGGCCGGTCGCCGCGGCCCGCGTGCGCAGGTGGCTGCGCGCGGGCCAGTTCGACCTGCTGCACCTGCACGAACCGGTCACCCCGAGCCTCGGGATGCTCTCGCTGTGGATCGCGGACGGCCCGATCGTCGCGACCTTCCACTCCTCGCAGTCCCGCTCACGCATCCTGCAGGCCTCGTACCCGATCGTGCGCCCCGCGCTCGAGAAGATCGGTGCCCGGATCGCGGTGTCCGAGGACGCCCGCCGTACCCTGATCGAGCACCTTGGCGGGGACGCGGTCGTCGTGCCGAACGGCGTCTACACCCAGCAGTACGTCGACGCCGCACCCGACCCACGCTGGACCGGGACGCCCGAGGCACCCACGATCGCGTTCCTCGGTCGCCTCGACGAGCCGCGCAAGGGCCTGCCGGTGCTGCTCGGCGCGGTGCCCGCGGTGCTGCGGGCGTTCCCGGGCGCGAGGTTCCTCATCGCCGGCATGGGGGAGACGGGCCCCGCCGAGGTGCGTGAGCTCATCGGGGACGCGGCCTCGGCGGTCGAGTTCCTCGGTGGGGTCAGCGAGGAGGACAAGGCCGCGCTGCTCTCCTCGGTCGACGTGTACGTCGCCCCGCAGACGGGCGGGGAGTCCTTCGGGATCGTGCTCGTCGAGGCGATGAGCGCGGGCGCCGTCGTCGTCTCGAGCGACCTCGGGGCCTTCCGGCGCGTCCTCGACGACGGGACCGCGGGGGTGCTGTTCCGCAACGGTGACTCGGCGGACCTGGGCCGGACCCTCGTCGAGGTGCTCGGCGACCCCGAGCTCCAGGCTCGCGTGCGTGCGCGGGCCGAGCAGGTGCGCGGTCGCTACGACTGGTCGGTCGTGACCGACCAGGTGCTCACGGTCTACGAGATGGTGCTCGGGCCAGGGAACCGCCCCGTCGGGGAGGACCCCGCGAGCGCCCGGCCCCGCACGTCCAGGACGGAGGGCGCGTCATGACCGCCGCCGAGGTCGCGCTGATCGTCGCGGGCGTGCTCGCGCTGCTCGTGTGGCTCACGTGGTCGCGCGCGAACCGGCTCGACCGCCTGCACCGCAAGGTCGCGGCGACGCGCGCGACGCTCGACACCCAGCTCGTGCGGCGAGCCGCGGTCGCGGCCGAGCTCGCGAGCTCGGGGCGCCTCGACCCTGCGACGGGCCTCCTGCTCGCCGACGGCGCGTTCGAGGCGCTCGGGCTCGACGACTGGTCGGGCACCGCGGGGGAGCGCGAGGAGGTCGAGAGCGGGCTCACCGCGATCCTGCGCACCGTGCTCGACGACCCCGAGGAGGTCGCCGCGCTCCAGG
This sequence comes from Micrococcales bacterium, assembly GCA_029267995.1. Lineage (GTDB taxonomy): Bacteria > Actinomycetota > Actinomycetes > Actinomycetales > Cellulomonadaceae > JAAYZM01. The sequence goes on along the minus strand of JAJUHG010000045.1, from coordinate 8,181 downwards.
CCGACTCGGTCGCCGAGGCGCTCCTCGCGGACCTCGCCCAGGCCTGGTACCGCGTCCAGCTCGCGCGCCGCTTCCACAACGAGGCGGTCGCCCAGACCCAGCGCGTGCGCCGCAAGCTCCTCGTGCGTGGCCTGCGCCTCGCGGGCCACGCCCCGATGCCTCGCACGATCGAGATCGACGACTCGTGGCCGAGCGCCCTGCCCCGCCCGGGCAGCGTCACGTGACGATGCCCCCGCGCGGGCCCGCGCGCGAGACACCGGCCGTCGCACCCGCACCGGGATATCCCGTGCCCGCGCCCCGCGGGACCGGGATGCGCGGGGCCGTCGTGGGCGCCGTCGTCGGCGGCGTGCTCGCGCTCGGCGTCGTCGTCTTCCTCTCCGTCACGATCGGGGCCGGTGCCGTCGCGGTCGCGGCCGTCCTCGCGCTCGTCCCCCTCGCGGGGCTGCTCCTCGCGATCCGCTGGGTCGACCGGTGGGAACCTGAGCCGCGCGCCGCCCTCGCGTTCGCCTTCGCGTGGGGCGCAGGCGTCGCCGTCGTCGTCTCGCTCGTGGCCAACACCCTCGCCCAGCTCGCGCTCTTCCAGGCCGGGATGGACGAGCTCGCCGCGACCGGCGCGACCGCGGTCGTGGTCGCCCCGCTCGTCGAGGAGAGCGCGAAGGGCCTCGGCGTCCTCGTGATCTTCCTCGTGTGGCGCAAGCACGTCGACGGCCCGGTCGACGGCCTCGTGTACGCCGCGACCGTCGCGACCGGCTTCGCGATCGTCGAGGACGTGCTGTACTTCGCGCAGGCGCAGGCCTACGGCGAGTCGGTCGCACTCGTCTTCGCGCTGCGCGCGCTGTTCTCGCCCTTCGCCCATCTGATGTTCACCGCGTGCCTGGGCCTCGCGCTGGGCTGGGCGGCACGCCGCGGCGGCATGACGTGGGTGTGGGCGGCTCCGCTCGGGTGGGTCGGCGCGGTCCTGCTGCACGCGCTGTGGAACGGCGCAGCGGTGCTCGGGGAGGGCGGGGGCTTCCTCGTGCTCTACGTGTTCGTGCAGGTCCCGCTGTTCGTCGCCGCGGTGCTCGTGGTCGTGTGGCTGCGTCGCCAGGAGGGTCTCGCGGTCGCCGAGGGGCTCGAGCCGTACCGCGACGCGGGCTGGTTCACGCCCGCCGACCTCGTCATGCTCTCCTCGCTCTCGCGCCGAGCGGCAGCCCGCCGGTGGGCGCGTGCGGTGCGCGGCCCGCGTGCCGAGCAGGTGCTGCGCGAGTTCCAGGACGCCGCGACCGCGCTCGCCTACCAGCGGCACCGCGTGATCCACGGCCGGGCCGGGAGGACCGGCGCGGTGGACGAGCACGAGCTCGCCCGTGCGGCCGCTGCGGCACGGGCGCGCGTGCACGAGGTGCTCGGCGTCTGAGACCGCGGACACCCGCGCCGTCGGTCCCGTGGGCCGGACTACGATGGGAACCCCGACCGCACCCCGGTGCGGCACCGTCCCGGCGGGCCGTGCGCCCGGCTGACCCCCAGTGAGGTTCCTCGTGGTTGACTCCCAGTCCGAGCACGTCGCAGGCACCACCCGCGTCAAGCGCGGGATGGCCGAGATGCTCAAGGGCGGCGTCATCATGGATGTCGTCACCCCCGAGCAGGCGAAGATCGCCGAGGACGCCGGGGCCGTCGCCGTCATGGCGCTCGAGCGCGTCCCCGCCGACATCCGCGCGCAGGGCGGCGTCGCCCGCATGTCCGACCCGGACCTCATCGACGGCATCATCGAGGCCGTGTCGATCCCCGTCATGGCGAAGGCGCGCATCGGGCACTTCGTCGAGGCGCAGGTGCTCGCGAGCCTCGGGGTCGACTACATCGACGAGTCCGAGGTGCTCACGCCTGCGGACTACCACCACCACATCGACAAGTGGGCGTTCGACGTGCCCTTCGTGTGCGGTGCGACCAACCTCGGCGAGGCGCTGCGCCGCATCACCGAGGGCGCCGCGATGATCCGTTCGAAGGGTGAGGCGGGCACGGGCGACGTGTCGAACGCGACGATGCACATGCGCCAGATCCGCACCGAGATCCAGCGCCTCGTCTCGCTCCCCGAGGACGAGCTCTACGTCGCCGCGAAGGAGCTCCAGGCGCCCTACGACCTCGTCAAGGAGGTCGCCCGGACTGGCAAGCTCCCGGTCGTGCTGTTCACCGCGGGCGGGATCGCGACCCCGGCAGACGCCGCGATGATGATGCAGCTCGGCGCAGAGGGCGTGTTCGTGGGCTCGGGCATCTTCAAGTCGGGCAACCCTGCCGAGCGTGCCGCGGCGATCGTCAAGGCGACCACGGCCTACGACGACCCCGACACGATCGCGAAGGTCTCGCGGGGGCTCGGCGAGGCGATGGTCGGGATCAACGTCGAGGACGTCCCCGAGCCGCACCGGCTCGCCGAGCGCGGCTGGTGACCTTCTCCGAACTGAGCCAGGAGTGGCAGCCCGGCCCGGACGGCATGCCGTTCCGGCGGGCTGCCCGGGTCCTGCTGTTCGACGACGCCGACCGCCTGCTCCTGGTGCGCGGGCACGACGTCCACGAGCCCGAGCGGTCGTGGTGGTTCACGATCGGTGGCGGCATCGCGCCCGGCGAGACCGCCGTCGAGGCGGCCGTGCGCGAGCTGCGCGAGGAGACCGGGATCCGGCTCGAGCCGCGCGAGCTCGCCGGGCCCGTGCTGACCCGTTCGGCGATCTTCGACTTCCGCGCCCGTCACGTGCGCCAGGACGAGGAGATCTTCCTCGCCCGCACGAGCCAGGACGCCGTCCTCGACACCTCGGGCTGGGAGGCCGCTGAGCTCGAGTTCATGGACGAGGTGCGCTGGTTCCACCTCGACGAGCTCGCCGCGGTCACGATCGAGGTGTTCCCCGAGGGGCTCGTCGAGATCGCGCGAGGTCTCCTCGACGGCTGGGACGGGGTGACGCGCGACCTCGGGATCGGGGCGGGGTGAGCAGCCCGGGCCTCGGCAGGCTCGTGCACGAGGCCCGCACGCGCGCCGACGACGACCTCGCTCACGTCCTCGAGGTGCTGCGCGCCGCGCGCGCACTGCCTCCGGGGGAACGCTTCTTGCACGTGCGTGTGCCGCCGCGCCTGCTCGCGTTCTCGCGGCGCGACACGCACCGCGCCCAGTTCGCGGCGGCGGGCGAGGTCGCGCGCGCCGTGGGGTTCGAGCCTGCGGTGCGGCACGTCGGTGGTGCGTTCGCCCCGCTGCACGAGGGCAGCCTCGTGATCGACCACTACGGGACGGACCACGATGCTGCGCGCAGCACTCTCGCGCGTTTCGAGACGCACTCGGGGGTGTTGCGTGAGGCTCTCGTCGAGCTTGGCCTCGACGCGCGAGTCGGCGAGGTCGCAGGCGAGTACTGCCCGGGCGAGCACTCGGTCAACGTCGCGGGGCGGGTCAAGGTCGCGGGCGTCGCACAGCGGGTGAGCGGGTCGGCCTGGGTCGTCTCGACCGTCCTGCAGGTCAGCGGGGCAGAGTCGCTGCGGCCGGTCACGGTCGACGTCGCGCGGGTACTCGGCGAGCACGTGGACCCCGCGACGATCGGCGACCTCGCGGGCGAAGGGGTCGCGCTCTCGACGCACGAGGTCGCGAGACACGTCGTCGTCGCCTTCTGCGCCGCAGCGCTCGTGCTCCCGCGCGACGTGCTTGTCACCGGGGCGTGACAGCGTGGGCGCATGGATGCCACCGCAGGGCTGTGCCGCTGCCTCGCCGAGGTCAACCGGTGTGACCGGGTCTCGGCCGCTGCCGAGCGGCGCGTCGTGTTCCGGCGTCACGCGCGCGGTGCGCCTCAGGTCACGGGGCCCTCGGCCTCGACGTCGGCGAGGTGCTCGCCCGTGTCGAGCACGCGGCGCAGCTCGGTAGCGGTCGCGAGGACGTCGCTGTGCGTCACGTACGGCGCGGCGATCCCGAAGCGCGCGATCCCGGGCTCGCGATAGTCGCCCACGACTCCGCGCGCCGCGAGTGCCCGGACGATCCCGAAGGCCTCGGCGTGCCGGACGCTCACCTGGGAGCCGCGGCGGCCCGGCGCGCGCGGTGTGACGAGCTCGACCTCGGGGACGAGCGCGTCGAGGCAGTCGAGGAGGAAGCTCGTGAGCGAGAGCGAACGCTCGCGCACGACCTCGATCGGCACGGCGTCGAAGACCTCGAGCGCCGCCTCGAGCGCAAGCATCGACAGCAGAGGTGGGGTCCCGATCCGTACCCGGTCGATCCCCGGGGCGGGTTCGTGCTCGCGGCGCATCGCGAAGGGCTGGGCGTGCCCGTGCCAGCCGCGCACCGCGGGTTCGAAGGCGTCGTGGTGACGCCGGGCGACGTAGGTGAACGCGGGAGAGCCCGGGCCACCGTTGAGATACTTGTAGGTGCACCCGACCGCGAGGTCGACCCCGGCCTCGTCGAGCTGCACCGGGACCGCACCGACCGAGTGGCACAGGTCCCACGCGGCGAGCGCCCCGACCTCGCGCGCGGCCGCGGTGAGCCCCTCGAGGTCCCACAGCTCGCCCGTGCGGTAGTCGACGTGCGAGAGCGCGAGCAGCGCGACGTCCTCGCCGTGCGCGTCGAGCGCGGCGGGCACCTCGTGCGGCTCGGCGAGCACGACCTGCCAGCCGACGTCGGCCGCGACGCCCTGCAGGACGTACAGGTCGGTTGGGAAGGAGCCCGGGTCGGTCACGACCGTGCGCCGCCCGGGACGTAGCCGCGCTGCCGCGCGGAAGACCTGGAAGAGCGCGACGCTCGTCGAGTCGCCCGCGACGACCTGGCCCGCACCGGCCCCGACGAGGGCTCCGATGCGGTCGCCGACGCGTCGCGGGACGTGCCACCACCCGCGGGTGTTCCACGCCGAGACGGCCTCGGCGCCCCACTGCTCGCGCATAACGGCCTCGAGCCGGACGGGCACGGCGCGGGGGAGCGCACCGAGGGAGTTGCCCGCGAGGTAGACCCCCTCGGGAAGGTCGAAGAGATGACGCAGGTCGCTCCCGGCGTGCTCGGCGTCGAGCGCCGCAGCACGCGCACCGAGCGCGTCGACGGGCGAGGTCATGGCGTGAGGCTAGCCCGCGCGGGGCGGAGGGTCCTTGCGAACCGCACCCCAGACGAGCCCGCCGACGAGCAGGAACAACCCTGCGGTCCCCGCGAGGGACCCCAGGACGATCCCCCCGACCCCGCCGAACAGCCCGAGGGCGAAGGACGAGGTCGCCGGGACGTACGCGAGGAACACCTCGCTGCCGTGTGGCGACGCGTCCGGGACGACGACGGTATGCCTCCCGGTGTGCTCGGGCACGACCGCGCCGACGACGCGCCCCGAGCGGTCGCCCCCGCTGATCGAGAAGCCCGCCGCCGTGCCGGGGACGACCTCGACCGGGGCGCCGTCGGGCCCGGTCACCGTGACTCGGGACTCGAGGCGCTCGGGCCGCGCGCCGTGCGGGGCGACGAGCAGGAAGGACACCTCGCGGTCCGCCTCGAGCTCGACGACGCCCGCGCTCGGCGCCGCGACGACCGCGACGACGTCGTCCCCGGGGGCTCCGCCCGCGGTGATGATCCCGAACGGCACGCTGCGCACCGAGAGCACGACCCCGACGACGACGAGCACCGCGCCGACCGCGAGGAGCGCGCCGCCGACCCACACGAGCACCTTGGGACCACCTGCGTACCTGCTCACGACTCGAGGCTAGCTGTGCGGGGGTGTGCCTGGTGCGGGCGTAGCATGGCGGTTCGTGACTTCCTCACCCCGGGTCGGCGTCCTCGCGATGCAGGGCGACGTGCGCGAGCACCTCGCTGCGCTCGAGGAGGCGGGGGCCCGCGCGGTGCGGGTGCGTCACCCGGAGGACCTTGCGCGGGTCGACGGGATCGTCCTGCCGGGCGGGGAGTCGACCACGATCGTCAAGCTGCTCGACGCCTTCGAGCTGTTCGAGCCCCTACGCACCGCGATCGAGGGCGGGCTGCCCGTGTACGGCTCGTGCGCAGGGATGATCCTGCTCGCCCGCCGGCTGCTCGACGCCGCCGAGGGCCAGCGCACGCTCGGGGAGCTCGACGTCACGGTGCGCCGCAACGCCTTCGGCCGGCAGATCGACTCCTTCGAGACCGATCTCGAGGTCGAGGGCGTCACGGGCGGGCCGTTCCACGCGGTGTTCATCCGTGCGCCGTGGGTCGAGGAGGCCGGGCCAGGCGTCCAGGTGCTCGCGACCGTGGGTGCGGGGCCGGCCGCCGGTAGGATCGTCGCGGTACGTGAGCGCGACGTCGTCGCCACGTCGTTCCATCCGGAGATCGCGGGTGACGTGCGGCTGCACCGCAAGTTCGTCCAGATCGTCTCCGAACGCGACTGAGAGGGTTCGCCGCATGGCAGGTCACTCCAAGTGGGCCACCACGAAGCACAAGAAGGCGGTCATCGACGCGAGGCGGGGCAAGCTCTTCGCCAAGCTCGTCAAGAACATCGAGGTGGCCGCCCGCACGGGCGGTGGTGACCCTGCGGGCAACCCGACGCTCTACGACGCGATCCAGAAGGCCAAGAAGTCCTCGGTCCCCAACGACAACATCGAGCGCGCGGTCAAGCGCGGTTCGGGCCAGGAGGCCGGGGGAGCGGACTACCAGCAGATCCTCTACGAGGGGTACGCGCCGGGCGGTGTCGCGGTGCTCGTCGAGTGCCTCACGGACAACCGCAACCGCGCGGCCTCGGACGTGCGGGTCGCGTTCACGCGCAACGGGGGACAGATGGCCGACCCCGGCTCGGTGTCCTACCTGTTCTCGCGCAAGGGTGTCGTGATCGTGCCCAAGGAGGGCACGGACGAGGACTCCGTGATGGAGGCCGTGCTCGAGGCTGGCGCCGAGGAGGTCAACGACATCGGTGAGGCCTTCGAGGTGCTGAGCGAGGCGAGCGACGTCGTGCCGGTGCGTCAGTCGCTCCAGGCCGCGGGGATCGACTACGACTCGGCCGAGGTCGTGTTCTACCCCGCGACCCAGATCGAGGTCGACGTCGAGGGCGCCCGCAAGGTGCTGCGCCTCATCGAGGCTCTCGAGGACAGCGACGACGTGCAGAACGTCTTTGCGAACTTCGACGCGAGCGACGAGGTCCTGGCCGCTCTCGAGGACGACTGACGCACCCGTGCGGGTCCTTGGCGTCGACCCAGGGCTGACCCGCTGCGGGGTCGGCGTCGTCGAGGCGACCGGCCCGCGGCGGGTCGCGCTCGTCGCGCACGGGCTCGTGACGAGCTCGGCCGACGACGGCCTCGACCAGCGCCTCGTGCGGGTCGCCGACCAGCTCGACGAGTGGCTCGACCGTCATGCGCCCGACGTCGTCGCGGTCGAGCAGGTGTTCGCGCAGGCGAACGTGCGCACCGTGCTCGGCACGGCGCAGGTCGCGGGGCTCGCGATGCTCGCCGCGGCCCGCCGGGGAATCCCGGTCGCGACGCACACCCCGACCGAGGTCAAGGCCGCCGTCACGGGGTCGGGTCGGGCCGACAAGGCCCAGGTCGCGCGCATGGTGCGCAAGATCCTCGGCATCACCGAGGAGGTCCGGCCGGTCGACGTGACCGACGCGCTCGCTCTCGCGGTGTGCCACGCGTGGCGCCCTGGCGGTGCCCTCGCGGGGGCGCGTCGTCCCGGCTCGTCGGCGACGCCCGCGCAGCAGGCGTGGGCCGAGGCTGAGCGGGCGGCGCGTCGCGGTCGGTGAACCGCACCACTTTGCTAGCGTGGCCGCGGTAGAACACGTGTACGTGAGGGAGTCGCGATGATCGCCTCGGTCCGGGGCACGGTGCGTTCGGTGCGCCTCGACGCCGCCGTCGTCGAGGTCTCAGGTGTCGGGATGCTCGTGCATGCGACGCCCACGACCCTCGCGACGCTGCGCACGGGCGCCGAGGCCGAGCTCGCGACGAGCCTCGTCGTCCGGGAGGACTCGCTCACGCTCTACGGCTTCGCGAGCCTCGACGAGCGGGACGCCTTCGAGATCCTGCAGACCGTCTCGGGCATCGGCCCGCGCCTCGCCCTCGCGATGCTCGCGGTGCACACCCCGGACGCGCTGCGGCGCGCGGTCGCGAGCGAAGACCTTGCCGCGCTCAAGCGCGTGCCCGGGATCGGTCACAAGGGTGCGCAGCGGATCGTGCTCGAGCTCGGCGACCGTCTCGGGCCCGCCTCGGACGAGCCGGGGGCCGCCGCGCCCGCGGTTCAGGACCGACGCGGGGACGTGGTCGCGGCCC
>JAJUHG010000044.1 GCA_029267995.1 Micrococcales bacterium | reverse complement strand
GTCCTGCGGGTCCAGCGTCCGTCTGCCGCGTGGCCGCGAGCGGGTGAGGACGCAGACGTGCTGCTCGACGAGCTCCCGCCCGACTGGCTCGCAGGCCCTCGCGACGACGAGGCGTGGCTCGCCCGGTGGCTCGACGCGGGACGGGCCGCGCTCGACGTCGTGCGTGAGCTGTGGGCCAGCGGGGACCCTGTCGGACGGGCGCCCGCGCGCATGAGCGGACCCGAGCTCGCCGACCTCGTCGCCCGCGCGACCGGCCCGGACCACGTGCTCGTGCTCGGCTCGTCGAACCCGGTCCGTGACCTCGACCTCGTCGCCGACTGGGACGTGCCGCCCGTGGTCGTGACGAACCGCGGGCTGTCCGGGATCGACGGGATGCTCGCGACCGCGGGCGGTGTCGCGCTCGCGGTGCCCGACCGGGTCGTTCGGGCGCTCGTGGGTGACCTGACGTTCCTGCACGACGTCGGGGGGTTGCTCACGGGCCCGCTCGAGCGGACCCCGCACCTGCAGGTCGTGGTCGCGAACGACGACGGCGGCTCGGTGTTCGCGACGCTCGAGCACGGCGAGCCCGAGCGGGCGAACGTGTTCGAGCGGTTCTTTGCGACCCCGCACGGCGCGGACCTCTCGGCTCTGTGCGCGGGGTACGGGGTGCGGCACCGGCTCGCGCGCGAGGTGGCCGAGGTCGCCGAGGCGCTCGCCTCGCCCGGGCCGGGGGTCAGCGTGCTCGAGGTGCGCATCGACCGGTCTCGCCGCCGCGAGCTCGACCGCACGACGGCACGCGAGGTCGCCGCACGGCTCGCGGGCGAGTAGGGCGAGGCGCGTCCGCTCACTCAGAACGGGGGATCGTCGTCGTCGGCCGGAGGGCGCTTCGCGCGTCGGCCGAGCGTGCCCCCGCCGAGCGTGCGCCCGCCCCGTCTTGCCCCACGAGGCTCTGCGGGGACCTTGGCGACGCCGTGACCGGACGTCGAGCGCCGTCGAACCTCGGCGGTGAGCCCGACGATCTCGGCGAGCTCCGCGCGCCGCTCCTCGCGGCTGCCGTCCAGGTCGCGGGGGCGTGGTCGTCGTGCGTCGAGCGTGAAGCCTGCGAGCTCGTCCAGATCGGCGCGCAGCTCGTGGATGTCGTCCCCTCCGGCCATCGAGCGCAGAGGAGGCTCGGGCGGGCGTCGGTAGCGGTGACCGGTCGGCGTCGTCCACCAGAAGTCGCCCGGCGCGAGCTGCTCGAGCTCGAAGCCCGCGTGCGTCTTGAGGGTGTGGCAGTCCTTCGAGAGCACGCCGAGATTGTCCGCGGCGGTCGCACCGCCGCGCTCGTCGCCCGAGGGTCGCGACGTGTCGCCCCGCGGGCGGAACGGCACCGTGTGGTCGAGCTCGCTCGCCCACGCGTGCACGTCGCACCCGGGGCGCACGCAGGTCCGGTCGCGGAAGCGGACGAGCTCGGCGAGATCCGAGGGTGGTCGGTAGCGGGTGCGGCCGACGTCGAGCACGACCCCTGAGGTCGGGTCCGTCACGAGCCGGCGCCACGTCCCCCCGAGCGCGAGGGCGCGCGCGGTTGCCGGGTCGATCGGGCCGTGCCCCGCGAGCTCGGCCGGCTCGTCGGCCGTGCCCACGAGCGTCGAGAGCGGGACCAGGACGCGCACGTCGGCGCGGATCCCGCCCGAGCGGCAGCCTCCCCCACCCGTGGGGCCCGAACCGGCCGGGCCCCCGCCCGGCGAGCAGGTCGCGCAGTGCAGCCCGCGCGAGACGAGCAGGTCTGCCCTCAGCTGCGCGAGCGTCCGGGGGTCGCCAGCAGCGCGGGCCGATCGGGCTGCGGCGTCGACCGCGTCGAACAGCGCGTGCGCCTCGACCGCGTCGGTACGCAGCCACAGTCCCGCCATCCCGTCCGGGAGCGGCGTCGGCTTCGTGAGGAACCGCTCCTCGCGCGCCTTGGCGTGCCGGTCCGCGGCCTCGACGGGGTCGAGCTCGACGAGCGCCGCGCGCACGTCGTGCGCGAGCTGTCGCTTCGTGCGTTGCGGCGCGCGCGGTAGCACGGCGTCCTGGACCGTCACCGCGAGCTGACCGGGCACGCCGTCGAGGAGCGTCGCGAGCGTCGTGGCCTTCTCGACGTCGATCAGGCCCTCGCGCAGCGCACGCCCCGTCGCGGCGAGCACGCCGTCGAAGAGCCGCCCCTCACGGACGAGCTGCTGCGCGGCCCGGGGGGTCCGGCCGAGCCGCATCGCAAGCTCGGCGCCGGTCACGCGCTCGGGAGTGAGGTCGAGCGCGAGCGCGTCGGGGGTGCGTGCTTGCATCGACGGGCGGTCCGCGAGCTTCGCGGCGGCCCGGCGCGCGAGGTGCTGCGCCCAGGCCGCGACGCGTTCGCTCGCCGCGACGAGCTCGACAAGGTCGAAGTCCGTGAGCTCCTCGAGGCCCGCGACATCGAGCTCCTCGAGCCAGCGTGCAAGACGCGGGCCGGGTGCGGCGCGGTGCCACCGGAGGAGGCGGTTGCCGAGCACCTCCTCCTCGGTCTCCAGGGTGTCGAGGAAGGACATGCCAGAACACTAGTTCGAACCACCGACAAGCCAGATACAGCCGCGTGACCTGCGATTCTTCTCCCTCCGACCAACCCGTCGCGCGAGTCACATCCTTCCCGCGCGAGCCCGCACCTTCTGTCCTTGAGCAAGTTCCCAGGCTCCCTGAAGGGCTCTCCAAGCCCGGAGGCGTTCACTTGATCGCACAGCCGACCTGAGGAGGACGCCATGCCGCACGAGGACCCGCACGCCTGGCCCAGTCCGTCCGGACGACCCGGCCGACCCGGCCCGACAAGCTCCGCCCAGAACCCCGGGGTCCAGAGCCCTGGGGCCCAGAGCCCGGGACTCCCGCCGTCCGATGCCGCAGACGACGCCCCCGAGCCGACGGCCGCCCCTGTCGCAGGTTCGCCCACGGCCTCAGGTTCGCCCACGGCCTCAGGTTCGCCCACGGCCTCAGGTTCGCCCACGGCCTCAGGTTCGCCCACGACGTCAGGTTCGCCCACGGCCTCAGGTTCGCCCACGGCCTCAGGTTCGCCCACGACGACGCCGCGACCCTCACCCCGCCGAGGCGGCACGTGGGCCCTCGTCGGCGGGACGGCCGTCGTCTCTGCGCTCGTCGCGAGCGTCGCCACCGTCGGCATCCTCACGAGCAGCCCCGAGCCGAGCGCCGCGCCGCAGCCGAGCATGTCCCTGTCCCAGGTGAGCGACCCCGCCCCGACGCTCGAGTCGGTCCCCTCGTGGCAGGAGGTCGTCGACGCGGTCGCACCTTCCGTCGTCGCGATCTCGGTCGACTCGCGCTTCGGCGGCTCGCAGGGCTCGGGCGTGATCATCGACACCGAGGGTCTCGTGCTGACCAACAACCACGTCGTCGAGACGGGGGTGCGCGGCGCGATCGACGTCGTCCTGCACGACGGGCGCGTGCTCGCGGCCGAGATCGTGGGCCTCGACGCGACGACCGACCTTGCGGTCCTGCGTCTCGTGGACCCGCCCGCGGACCTGCAGGCCGCGACGCTCGGCGACTCGGACGCCGTGCGCGTCGGCCAGCCCGTCATGGCGGTCGGCAACCCGCTCGGCCTCGCGGGCACGGTCACGACGGGGGTCGTCTCCGCGGTCGACCGCCCGACCGTGACGCGCGGCGCGCGCGAGCCTGTGGTCGTCAACGCGATCCAGCTCGACGCCGCGGTCAACCCGGGCAACTCGGGTGGCCCGCTGTTCGACGCGGGCGGGCGCGTGATCGGGATCAACTCTTCGATCGCGACGCTCTCGGGCGGGGCGGCCGGCTCGATCGGCCTCGGCTTCGCGATCCCCGTCAACCTCGCCAAGCACGTCGCGGAGCAGCTCGTCGACTCGGGGCGCGCGCAGCACGCCTTCCTCGGCGTGACGCTCGCGGACGGCACGGCCGAGGTCGACGGCGTCGTGCGGCAGGGCGCCGTCGTCGGCGACGTCGTCCCGGGCTCGCCCGCGCAGGAGGCGGGGCTCGCGGGAGGTGACGTGATCATCGCGATCGACGGGCGGCCCGTCGCGAGCGGCGAGTCGCTCACGGGGTACGTGCGTGCCCGCGCGGTCGGCCAGGAGTCGGTCCTGACCTATGTGCGCGACGGGGTCGAGCACGAGGTGACCGTGACCCTCGCGGCACGCGACGAGGGGCGCACCGTGCGCGGATGATCGCCCAGGACGCCGTCGCGCGGCCGTGCCGGGCGAGGCGTGCCGACGACGGCGTCCTGCGGCTCGTCCACGGACGAGCAAGCCCGCCGACGACGGCGCCCCGTTCGGCTCGGGGGTCCGCCCGGCTCAGTCCTCGCGCAGCGCGAAGCGCATCGGCTCGAGCTTCGCCTCGGACTCGGCGAGCTCGCTCGCGGGGTCGGACGCCGCGACGATCCCGCAACCCGCGAAGAGCCGCATGCGGCTCGGGTCGGACTCGTCGAGCTCGCCCGAGCGCAGCGCGATGCCCCACTCGCCGTCGCCGTCCGCGTCGAGCCAGCCGACGGGCCCCGCGTACCGGGCGCGGTCGAGCCCCTCGATCTCACGGATGAGGACCTTCGCCTCGGGCGTGGGTGTCCCGCACACCGCGGCCGAGGGGTGCAGGGCTGCGGCGAGCGTGAGGCTCGAGTGCTCGCCGTCGAGCACGGCCGTGACGTCGGTCGCGAGGTGCAGGACGTTCGCGAGGTGCAGCACGAAGGGCACCTCGGGGACGTTCGTCGAGGAGCAGAACGGCTCGAGCGCGTGGGCGACGGACTCGACCGCGTACTCGTGCTCCTCGAGGTCCTTCGAGGAGTGCGCGAGGATCGCGGCGCGCGCGAGGTCGGCCTCGTCGTCGCCCGTGCGCCGGATCGTGCCCGCGAGCACGCGCGAGGTCACGAGTCCCTTCTCGGCGCGCACGAGCAGCTCGGGCGTCGCGCCGAGCATCGGCCCCACGCGGAAGGTCCAGCACGAGGGGTACTCGCGGGCGAGGCGGCGCAGCAGCCAGCGTGTGTCGATCGGCCCGGCGGCCTGCGCGACGACGTCCCGTGCGATCACGACCTTCTCGACGCGGCCCGCGCGCACGTGCTCGACCGCGCGCTGGACGACCTCGGGCCAGCGCCGCGTCGGCAGCTCGCCGTCGGAGTACGTCACGGGTCCCGGGGCGGTCACGGGCTCGTGGGGCGGCAGGTGCGCGTCGAGCGTCGGTGCAGGCCCGAGGGTCGCGGCCGTGTCGATCGTCGTGAGCCACGTCGTGGGGCCCCGCCGTCCGACGACGACGCGTGGCACGAGGAGGACGCCGTCGCCGTCGTCGTCGAAGGAGAAGGAGCCGAACGCGACGGGGCCCGTCCCGGGCAGGTCGACCTCGTCGCGCACGACGACGCCCGCGAGCGCCTCGCGCCAGCGCGCCTGCGCCTGCGTGAACCGGTCCGGGCCGCGCGTCTCGATGCGCAGCGCCTCGCCCCAGCCGACGAGCCCGTCGCCGCGGCGCACCCACGCGAAGGCCTCGTCGCGGGGGAGGAGGTCGACGAGGGTCGCGAGGTCCTCGCCCGGGTCGTCGACGGCGACCGTCCGCACCACGAGGGGGTGCGGGGCGGGTCCGGTGGTCACGCTCGTCATCGCGGCAAGCCTAGTTGCCGCGCGACGGTGCGCCCGCCGGCCGGGTTCACGCCCGCCCCGCGGACCTGGGACCATGGGCAGATGCCCCGAGCGAACCTGGACAAGCAGCCCCGCGAGGTCGCGCAGATGTTCGACGCGATCGCGCGCCGCTACGACCTCACGAACGACGTCATGGCCCTCGGTCAGACCCGTGCGTGGCGGGCCGCGACGGTGCGCGCGATCGACGCGTCGCCGGGCGAGCGCGTGCTCGACCTCGCGGCGGGCACGGGGACCTCGAGCGAACCGCTCGCGGACGCGGGGGTCGACGTCGTGCCGTGCGACTTCTCGGTCGGGATGCTCGAGGTCGGTAAGCGCCGCCGCCCCGACCTGCCGTTCGTCGCGGGCGACGCGACGCGCCTGCCGTTCGCGGACGAGACCTTCGACGCCGTGACGATCTCCTTCGGGCTGCGCAACGTCGCCGACGCGCAAGGTGCCCTGCGCGAGATGCTGCGCGTCACGCGGCCCGGCGGGCGGATCGTCGTGTGCGAGTTCTCGACGCCCACGTGGGCGCCCTTCCGGGTCGTGTACGAGAACTACCTGAGCAAGGCGCTGCCGCGCGTCGCGAAGGCCGTCTCGCGCACCGACGGCCCGTACGAGTACCTCGCGGAGTCGATCGCGGACTGGCCCGACCAGGTCGCGCTCGGGCGGGAGATGCGTGCGGCCGGGTGGGACCGGGTCGCCTACCGCAACCTCTCAGGGGGCATCGTCGCGCTGCACCGTGGCTTCCGTCCGGGCACCCCGTGAGCCTGTGACCAGATCCACAGGGTCGTCTTGTCCCCGTTCTGGCCGGTTCGGCACGGCTCCGGGTGCTTCCAGGTGAGGTAAGCCTCACCAGCCAAGCCTGCGGCCCACGGCTAGACTCGCCGCGTCAGAGCGTGAGTTTTTCCAAGGGAGCTCAGGGTGCGCGGCACGGTGTCCGACGATGCGGACGTCATCGTCGTCGGCGGCGGTCCCGCCGGCTCCGCGACCGCGTTCTACTGCGCCCAGGCCGGGCTCTCGGTCCTCCTGCTCGACAAGGCGACGTTCCCGCGCGACAAGGTCTGCGGCGACGGCCTGACCCCGCGTGCGACGCGCGAGCTCGCGCTCATGGGCGTGCCGCTGCGCGAGGAGGACGGCTGGATCCGCAACCTCGGCCTGCGCGTGCACGGCGGGGGGCACACGATCGAGCTGCCGTGGCCCGAGCTGTCCTCCTACCCGAGCTACGGGATGGCCCGCGCCCGCACGAGCTTCGACCACCTCCTGCTCGAGCACGCGCGCGCAGCGGGTGCCAAGGTCCTCGAGGGCACGAACGTCACCGGACCCGTCGTCGACGAGCGCACGGGACGCGTCGTCGGCGTCACGGCCCGCCCCGCGGGCGCCCGCGGGCGCGGCGTCGAGCCGACGACGTACCGCGCCCCCGTCGTCGTCGCGGCCGACGGCGTCTCCTCGCGCCTCGCGACCGCGGTGGGCCGCGAGAAGCGCGACGACCGCCCGATGGGCGTCGCGGTGCGCACCTACTTCCGCACCCCGCGCCACGACGACGCCTGGATGGAGTCCCACCTCGAGCTGTGGGACGGCGAGCCCGGGAGGTCGAACCTCATGCCGGGCTACGGCTGGATCTTCGCGCTCGGTGACGGGACCGCGAACGTCGGCCTCGGCTCGGTCTCCTCGACCGCGCACGCGACCAAGGTCGACTACAAGGACCTCTTCGAGCGCTGGATGGCGCACGCCCCCGCCGAGTGGGAGTTCACGCCCGACAACCAGGTCGGTCCGGTCCGCGGGGCGGCCCTGCCGATGGGCTTCAACCGCAAGCCCCTGTACGCGCGCGGCCTGCTGCTCGTCGGTGACGCGGGCGGCATGGTGAGCCCGTTCAACGGTGAGGGCATCGCGTACGCGATGCAGGCCGGGCGGGTCGCTGCGCAGGCGATCGCCGACGCGCGCGTGCGCAGCTCCGCGGTCTCGCGCGAGCGCGCCCTCCTGACCTACTCGCGCCGCATGCGCGAGGACATCGGCGGGTACTACACCCTCGGCCGGACCTTCGTGAAGCTCATCGAGAACCCCCAGGTCATGCGGATCTGCACGAAGTACGGCCTGCCCCGACCGCTCGTGATGAAGTTCACCCTGCGCCTCCTCTCGGACTGCTACGAGCCGAGCGGTGGCGACATGGTGGACCGGGTCATCGCGGGCCTGACCAAGATCGTTCCGGCAGCATGAGAGCATCCAGCGTGGCATCAGCGACGACACACCCACGGAGGGCGCGGCGATGACGAACCCCTACGTACCGATCCTCATCCTGGGCGGCGTGGCCCTCGTGCTCGCGCTCGGTGGGCTCGGGGCGAGCGCGATCATCGGGCCCAAGCGCTACAACCGCGCCAAGCTCGACGCCTACGAGTGCGGCATCGAGCCCACGCCGCACGCCGTGGGCGGCGGTCGCTTCCCGATCAAGTACTACCTCGTCGCGATGACCTTCATCGTCTTCGACATCGAGGTCGTGTTCCTGTACCAGTGGGCCGTCAACTTCTCGGAGCTCGCGTTGTTCGGCTTCGTCGCGACGATGCTCTTCCTGGTCGTCATCACGGTGCCCTACCTGTACGAGTGGCGCCGCGGCGGCTTCGAGTGGGCGTGAGGAAGGACTGACCATGGGAATCGAAGAGGCAGCACCGTCGGGCTTCCTGCTCACGACCGTCGAGAAGATCGCGGGCCTGTCCCGCAAGGGCTCGCTCTGGCCGGTGACCTTCGGCCTCGCGTGCTGCGCGATCGAGATGATGGCCACGGGCGCCCCGCGCTTCGACATCTCGCGCTTCGGCATGGAGGTCTTCCGCGCCTCGCCGCGCCAGGCCGACCTCATGATCGTCGCGGGCCGCGTGAGCCAGAAGATGGCTCCCGTCGTGCGCCAGGTCTACGACCAGATGGCCGAGCCCAAGTGGGTCCTGTCGATGGGTGTGTGCGCGAGCTCGGGCGGGATGTTCAACAACTACGCGATCGTCCAGGGCGTCGACCACATCGTGCCCGTCGACATCTACCTGCCCGGCTGCCCGCCGCGGCCCGAGATGCTCATCAACGCGATCCTCGAGCTGCACGAGCAGATCAAGAACGCGCCGCTCGGCGCGAACCGCGTCGAGATGGCCCAGGCCGCCGAGGCCGCCGCGCTCGCCGCGACCCCGACCCACCAGCAGATCGGGCTCCTGCGATGACCGAGAACCGCGAGATCACCCCGCGCCGCCCCGAGCAGGGCGAGGTCGTCGACGTGCGCGTCGGCATGTTCGGCGTCAAGGGTTCGGGCGACACCTCGGGCTTCGGCGGGCTCGTCCAGCCCGTCGTCATGCCCGGGGCGAGCCAGCGCCCCTACGGCGAGTGGTTCGACGAGGCCGTCGACATCCTCGTCGAGCTGCTCGACGAGTCCGGGACGGGCGCCGCGAACGCGATCGAGTACGTCGTCGTCGACCGCGGCGAGCTGACGATCTACGTGCGCCGCGAGCACCTCGTCGAGGTGTGCCGCCACCTGCGCGACGACCAGGACCTGCGCTTCGAGCTCTCGCTCGGCGTCTCGGGCGTGCACTTCCCCTACGAGGCGGGCCGCGAGCTGCACGCCGTCTACCACCTCGTCTCGGTGACCCACTCGCGCCAGCTGCGCCTCGAGGTCGCGGTCTCCGAGGAGGATCCGCACATCCCGTCGACCACGGACGTCTACCCGACGAACGACTGGCACGAGCGTGAGACCTGGGACTTCTTCGGCATCATCTTCGACGGCCACCCCTCGCTCGCGCGGATCGCGATGCCTGACGACTGGCCGGGCCACCCGCAGCGCAAGGACTACCCGCTCGGCGGCATCCCCGTCGAGTACAAGGGCGCAAGCATCCCACCGCCGGACGACCGGAGGTCCTACTCATGACCACCTCGACCAAGGCCTTCAGCGACGAGGGGCTCCACGACGCACCGTTCTTCGAGGCGGTCGGCGGCGACTGGAGCGAGATCGCCGAGGAGGCGGTGCGCCTCGGCGAGGAGCGCATCGTCGTCAACATGGGCCCCCAGCACCCGTCGACGCACGGCGTGCTGCGCCTCATGCTCGAGATCGACGGTGAGACGGTCACCGAGGCCCGCTGCGGCATCGGCTACCTGCACACCGGCATCGAGAAGAACATGGAGTACCGCACCTGGACCCAGGGCGTGACGTTCTGCACGCGCATGGACTACCTCGCGCCGGTGTTCCAGGAGACCGCGTACTGCCTCGCGGTCGAGAAGCTCCTCGGGATCGAGGACGACGTGCCCGAGCGGGCCAACGTCATCCGCGTGCTCGTCATGGAGCTCACGCGCATCTCCTCGCACTTCGTGTGCCTCGGCACGGGCGGCAACGAGCTCGGCGCGACCACGATGATGACCAACGGCTTCAACGGCCGTGAGGAGATCCTGCGCATCCTCGAGATGATCACGGGGCTGCGCATGAACCACGCGTACGTGCGCCCCGGCGGCGTCGCGCAGGACATCCCCCCGGGCACGCTCGAGGCGATCCGCGAGGCCGACCCGCGCATCCGCGGGTACATCAAGGACCTCGAGGACCTCATGCTCGCGAACCCGATCTACCGGGGCCGCACGGTCGATGTCGGGGTGCTCAACCTCTCGGCGTGCATGGCGCTCGGTGTCACGGGTCCCGTGCTGCGCTCGGCGGGTCTGCCCTACGACGTGCGCAAGGCCGCCCCGTACTGCGGGTACGAGACCTACGACTTCGACGTGCCGACCTCGACCGACGAGGACGCGTTCTCCCGGACCGTCCTGCGCATCGAGGAGATGTACCAGTCGCTGCGCATCGTCGAGCAGTGCGTCGACCGCCTCCAGGCGATGGGCCCCGGGCCTGTCATGGTCGCCGACCGCAAGATCGCCTGGCCCGCGCAGCTCGCGATCGGCTCGGACGGCATGGGCAACTCGCTCGACCACATCCGGCACATCATGGGCACCTCGATGGAGGCGCTCATCCACCACTTCAAGCTCGTCACGGAAGGCTTCCGCGTCCCCGCGGGCCAGGTCTTCCAGCGCGTCGAGGCACCGCGCGGCGAGCTCGGGGTGCACGTCGTCTCCGACGGCGGCACGCGGCCCTACCGCGCGCACTTCCGTGACCCGTCGTTCAACAACCTGCAGGCCGTGGCGATGATGTGCGAAGGCGGCCAGCTCGCCGACGTCGTCGTCTCCGTCGCCTCGCTCGACCCCGTCCTGGGAGGGGTGGACCGCTGATGGCGTACACCGCCGAGACCATCGAGCAGCTCACCGCGGACGCCGCGGAGATCATCGCTCGCTACCCCGACCCCAACTCCGCGCTCCTGCCGATGCTGCACCTCGTGCAGTCGGTCGACGGGTACGTGAGCCCGCACGGGATCCAGTTCTGCGCCGAGACGCTCGGCATCGCGGCCGCCGAGGTGAGCGCGGTCGCGACGTTCTACACCCAGTACAAGCGCCGGCCCAACGGCGAGTACACGGTGGGCGTGTGCACCAACACGCTGTGCGCGATCATGGGCGGCGACGAGATCTTCCGCTCGCTGTCCGAGAAGCTCGGCGTCGGCAACGACGAGACGACCGAGGACGGCAAGATCACGCTCGAGCGTGTCGAGTGCAACGCGGCGTGCGACTACGCGCCGGTCGTGATGATCAACTGGGAGTTCTTCGACAACCAGACCCCCGAGTCGATCGCCGAGACGGTCGCGCGGCTGCGCCGCGGGGAGAAGGTCGCCCCGACGCGCGGCTCGGACGCGGTCGCGACGTTCAAGGAGACCTCGCGCGTGCTCGCGGGCTTCTACGACGGCCGCGCGGACGAGGGCGTCGGTGCGGGCCCCGCGTCGCTGCGCGGCCTCGAGCTCGCGCGCGCCAAGGGCTGGCGCGCCGACGGCGACGAGGCGACCGCGGCGACGTCGTCGGGCGAGAGCCGGCCCGAGCCGGGCGAGGAGCACTCGAGCGTCGACCGACCCGCCGAAGACTCGCGCACCGACTCTGAGAAGGGAGAGGCCAAGTGACCACGCTCACGCCGATCCTCACCGAGCGGTGGGACAAGGAACAGTCCTGGAAGCTCGCGACCTATGAGAAGCACGGCGGGTACTCGGCCCTGCGCAAGGGCCTCAAGATGGACCCCGCCGAGGTCCTCGAGGCTGTCAAGACCTCGGGCCTGCGCGGCCGGGGCGGTGCGGGCTTCCCGACCGGCATGAAGTGGAGCTTCTTGCCCGCGCCCGACGGCGGCCCGCGCTACCTCGTCGTCAACGCGGACGAGGCCGAGCCGGGCACGTGCAAGGACGTGCCGCTCATGATGGCCGACCCCCATCTGCTCGTCGAGGGCATCATCCTCACGAGCTGGGCGATCGGCTGCAACCACGCCTTCGTGTACCTGCGCGGCGAGGTCGTGCACGTGTACCGCCGCCTGCTCGCCGCGGTCGAGGAGGCCCGCGCCGCGGGGTACCTCGGCGAGAACATCCTCGGCACGGGCTTCGACCTCAAGATCACGGTCCACACCGGGGCGGGTGCCTACATCTGCGGCGAGGAGACCGCGCTGCTCGACTCGCTCGAGGGCAAGCGGGGCCAGCCTCGCCTCAAGCCCCCGTTCCCTGCGGTCGCGGGTCTGTACGGCCGCCCGACCGTGGTCAACAACGTCGAGTCGATCGCCTCGGTCCCCGCGATCGTCGAGCACGGCTCCGACTGGTTCTCCTCGATGGGCACCGAGAAGTCGACCGGGCACGGCATCTTCTCCCTCTCGGGGCACGTCGAGCGGCCCGGCCAGTACGAGGCGCCGCTCGGCATCACGCTGCGTGAGCTGATCGAGATGGCCGGCGGGATGCGCGGCGGGCGCAAGCTCAAGTTCTGGACGCCGGGCGGCTCGTCGACGCCGATCTTCACCGAGGAGCACCTCGACGTCCCGCTCGACTTCGAGTCGGTCGCCGCGGCGGGCTCGATGCTCGGCACGCGGGCCCTGCAGATCTTCGACGAGACGACGTCGGTCGTGCGGGCCGTGACCCGGTGGACCGAGTTCTACGCCCACGAGTCCTGC
Source organism: Micrococcales bacterium (assembly GCA_029267995.1). GTDB lineage: Bacteria > Actinomycetota > Actinomycetes > Actinomycetales > Cellulomonadaceae > JAAYZM01. The sequence continues at coordinate 1,968 of JAJUHG010000044.1, read as the reverse complement.
GGCAAGTGCACACCGTGCCGCGAGGGCACCTTCTGGATGCGGGCCGTGCTGCTGCGGCTCGAGGCCGGCAAGGGCGAGCCGGGGGACATCGAGCTCCTGGTCGACGTGTGCGACAACATCCTGGGCCGGGCGTTCTGCGCGCTCGGTGACGGTGCGACCTCGCCCGTCACCTCGGCCATCCAGTACTTCCGCGAGGAGTTCGAGGCGGGTATGCACACACCGGCTTCCGTCCTGTTCCCGCCCGAGCGCTCGGCGCTCTTCGACTACGTCCCCAGCGGTGACGCGGGACTCGTGGCGGGGGTGCACTGATGACCGTGACGTCGTCGTCCCCCACGGGGACCAACCCCGAGCCCGCGAACCTCGTGCAGGTCACGATCGACGGGGTCGAGGTCTCGGTGCCCCAGGGCACGCTCGTGATCCGGGCCGCGGAGCAGATCGGGATCGCGATCCCGCGGTTCTGCGACCACCCGCTCCTCGCTCCCGCGGGTGCGTGCCGCCAGTGCCTCGTCGAGGTCGAGCTGCCCGACCGTGAGGGCAACCTGCGGGCGATGCCCAAGCCGCAGGCCTCGTGCACGCTCACCGTGAGCCCTGGCATGGTCGTCAAGACGCAGCACACCTCGCCCGTGGCCGACAAGGCGCAGCACGGGATCATGGAGATGCTGCTCATCAACCACCCGCTCGACTGCCCCGTGTGCGACAAGGGTGGCGAGTGCCCGCTGCAGAACCAGGCGATGAGCAACGGGCGCGAGGAGACGCGCTTCATCGACCCCAAGCGGCGCTACGCCAAGCCGCTGCCGATCTCGACGCAGGTCCTGCTCGACCGCGAGCGGTGCATCCTGTGCCAGCGCTGCACGCGCTTCTCCGACGAGATCGCGGGCGACCCGTTCATCGACCTGCAGGAGCGCGGTGCGCTCCAGCAGATCGGCACCTTCGACACCGACGTGCTCGAGTTCGAGGGCGACGCCCCGATCGGCGACGCGCGCCTCGACCTGTCGGGTCGCCGGTTCTCCTCGTACTTCTCGGGCAACACGATCCAGATCTGCCCGGTCGGTGCGCTCACCTCGGCGTCCTACCGCTTCCGCTCGCGCCCGTTCGACCTCGTCTCGACGCCCGCGATCGCCGAGCACGACGCGAACGGCGCCGAGATCCGCATCGACCAGCGCCGCAACACCGTGCTGCGTCGTCTTGCGGGTGAGGACCCTGTCGTCAACGAGGAGTGGATCACCGACAAGGACCGCTTCGCGTTCACGTGGCAGAAGGCCCCCGACCGCCTGACCCAGCCGCTCGTGCGCGAGCGTGGTGAGGACGGCTCGCGCGGCGAGCTGCGCCCCGCGAGCTGGTCCGAGGCGCTCGAGGCCGCCGCGCAGGGTCTTGCGGCGGCACGTGCCGCGGGCGGTGTCGGCGTGCTCCCGGGCGGTCGGCTCACGCTCGAGGACGCGTACGCGTACGCGAAGTTCGCGCGCGTCGTGCTCGGCACGAACGATGTCGACCACCGTGCCCGCGCGCACTCGGCCGAGGAGGCGCAGTTCCTCGCGCACGCGGTCGCCGCGAAGGGCATCGACGTGACCTTCGCGGACCTCGAGTCGGCCACGAGCGTCGTGCTCGTGGGCCTCGAGGCCGAGGAGGAGGGTGGGATCGTCTTCCTGCGCCTGCGCAAGGGGGCGCTCGCAGGCCGCACGAAGGTCTTCGCGGTCGCGCCGTACGCCTCGAGCGCGGTCGCCCGCATGCGCGGCACGCTCCTGCAGGCCGCCCCGGGCACCGAGGCCGAGGTCCTCGACGCCCTCGCGGGCGGGTCCGCCGACGGCGATCTCGCGGCCGCGGCGCAGGGTCTTGCCGAGGGCGGCATTCTGCTCGTGGGCGAGCGTCTCGCGGAGGTCCCCGGTGCGCTCTCGGCCGCGGTGCGGCTCGCCGAGCGCACGGGTGCGCGCCTCGCGTGGGTCCCGCGCCGGATCGGCGAGCGCACGGGGG